>DASQUN010000387.1:0-8305 GCA_035641275.1 Candidatus Udaeobacter sp.
CTGCCATTCCGGGTTGGCGCGGATCTGCTGGCAGACCTCGAAGCCATCCTTCTTCGGCAGCATGATGTCGAGCAGGACCAGGTCGGGACGCAACGAAGCCACTGCCTCGAGCGCGGCCTCGCCGTCATTGGCGACAGCTACCTCGAAGCCCTCGCGCTTCATTAGATACTCCAGCGACACTACGATATTGGGCTCGTCGTCCGCTATCAGGATTCTCTCGCCCATCTCTCCTCCGATTTGATCTGTCGGTTGTCGATATCGCCCCGATTCAGAGGCAGCGCGAACGAAAAAGTCGCGCCCCGGCCGGTGGCACTCTCCACCCAGAGGCGGCCGCCGAAATGCTCGATGATCTGCCGGCTGATCGCCAGTCCCAGACCCGTGCCCTGCGGCTTCGCGGTCATGAGGTCGCCCACCTGGCGGAATTTCTCGAAGATCAGCTTCTGTTCGGCGGGCTCGATGCCGGGACCGTTGTCCAGGACATCGACGCGCAAGTTGTCGCTCTCGCGGTACAGCCGCACCGCGACTCGCCCATCGGCAGGAGGACAGACTTTCACCGCATTGGAGAGCAAGTTTAGCATGACCTGAATCAAGCGGTCGTGGTCCGCCATCACGGGCGGAAGGCCTTCGTCCAGTTTCAGGACCAGTTCTACCCGCTTGTCCTTGATCAGCGAATCGGTGGTCTCCACCGATTCGCTGATCACCTTGCGCATGTCCAGTTCCGTCGGGTGCCATTCGGCATTGCCCGACTCGAGCTTGGCCATATCCAGTACCTGGTTGATGAGGCGGGTCAGTCGCTCGGTCTCCTTGGTGATGATCCCTAGGAAACGCTTGCGCTCCATGAGATCCATTGCCGGATCCTCGAATAGGATTTCGGAGAAGGCGCGGATCGAGGTGAGCGGCGTGCGCAGCTCGTGGCTGACGGTGGAGATGAAGTCGTCCTTCATGCGGTCGAGCTCCTTGAGTCTCTCATTGGCGGCGCGTAGCTCGGCGGTGGCCTCCTCCAACTCGCGAGACTTCTGCTCCAGCTGGTGGGAATAGGCCCTGACCTGGGAAGCCTCATCCAGAATGTTCATGACCTCGTCGAGCCCGAGGGGTTCCTCCTTCGCCACCGAAGCCACCATCACCCGCGCCGAGGCGCTGCCGATCGCCCCGGCAAGCAACGTTTCGGCGTAGTGCACCAGCTCCGCATCCGCCTGCAGTTCGTCGATCGAAGCCAGGCCATGGCGCTGCGCAAAGGTGAGGAAGGCCTCGCGGGCCCGCTCCGGCCCCAAGAAGCGGCCGATCAGCGGCAGCAGATCCCCCACGTGGGCGCTTCCCCGCCACACACGGGAACCCTCGCCTCCGGCCGTGCGACGAAAGACGTCGACGAACAGCGTCGCCTGGCTGGTTTCCACCACACCCGGACGCGCCGCCAGCGATATGCCCACATAGGCGCCGATATTGGCCAGCATACTCCAGAACAGGCTATGGGGAATCTCATCCAGGCCCGTCACTCCGAACAGCTGCTGGGGTTTGAGCAGCGCGGCACCAAAAAGCCCTTCCTCCATGAAGTGCAGGGGCAGCCAGCCGGATTTGGCGAATGACGGCAGCAGCAGCGTGTAGCCCCACACCGCAAAACCGGCGAGAAGTCCGGCGATGGCCCCGTTCTTCGTGCCCCCCTTCCAGTAGATAGCCCCGAAGATGGAGGGTGCAAACTGGGCGACGGCAGCGAAGGAGATGAGCCCGATGGCGACCAGAGCGTAGGCTTCACCTGCGGCGCGGAAATAGACATAGCCTAGCAACAGGATGCCGGCGATCGCCCAGCGGCGAATCGACAACAGCACCCCGGAAAGATCTTCCTGTTTGTGCAACCGCAGCCAGCGTTGGCGCAGCAGCACCGGCATCACCAGGTCGTTGCAGACCATGGTGGACAGGGCGATGGTTTCCACGATCACCATGCCGGTGGCCGCCGAAAGTCCGCCGATGAACACAAACAGCGCCAGTGCTTCCCGATGCTCGGCCATGGGCAGGGTCAGCACGAACGTATCGGCATCCACGCTACCGCCGGGGAAGTGTAGCAGTCCGCCCAGGGTGATCGGCAGGACGAAAATGTTGATCATTAACAGATAGAGCGGGAACAGCCAGGTGGCCCGCGCCAGATGCCGCTCGTTGACGTTCTCCACCACCGAGATTTGGAACTGGCGCGGCAGCAGCATGATCGACAACATGGAAAGGAAGGTCAGGGACCACCAGTTGCCGTAGCTGGTGCCGCTGTCGGCCACCGTCATCAGCGCTTTGAGCCTGGGCACCGCCTCGGCGCGGTCGAAGATGTCACCAAAGCCATTGTAAATGCCGAAGGTGACGAAGACGCCGACGGCAAGGAAAGCCAGCAGCTTCACTAGAGACTCGAAGGCGATGGCCGCCACCATGCCCTCGTGCCGCTCGGTGGCGTCTAAATGTCGCGTGCCGAACAGGATGGTGAAGGCGGCCAAAATCATGGCGATGTAGAGCGCGCTGTCCTGGAAGAGCGGCTGTGCCCCGGCGTGAGCCGGCATGATGATCTCCGGATAGTGCAGCAGGATAGTGAAGGTATTGGACACCGCCTTCAGCTGCAGCGAGATGTAGGGGATGATGCCGACCACGGCGATCACCGTGACCACGCCGCCCAGCATCTGGCTCTTACCGTAGCGGGAAGCGACGAAGTCGGCGATGGAAGTGATGCGGTTGGCCTTGCTGATGCGGATGATCTTCAGCATGACGAACCACCAAAGCCCGGCCATCAGGGTGGGGCCGAGGTATATGGGCAGGAAGCCGATGCCCGTGGAGGCGGCCCGGCCCACGCTGCCGTAGAAGGTCCAGGTCGTGCAATAGACCGCGAGCGAAAGCGCGTAGATGGTGGGCTTTGCGATGATCGAGCGCCCGGCGTCGGCCCGCTTGTCGCCGTAGTAGGCGATGGCGAAGAGCACCCCCAGATAGGCGAACGAGACGGTGACGATCATCCACCCCTGCAACATCCCGCTAGTCCCTCCGTCTTTCGATGACGTAGGCCATGACCCCGATCATGAGGGCCCAGGCGCCAAAGATATAGATGTATAGCAGCGGAACATCGAGGATCTCCCAGGGCTTGTTGAAGAGGGACAGGAGGGGGTAGTTGAACAGAACGCAGCCCAGCAGGAAAACCGCCACCAGGCGCTGGCCCGTGATGCCTGAGCGATTCATGTCCCTCCTCTGGGAAATCGTACGGGCAATCGTGAACTCTGAAATCGCCCTAACAAGCGTTGGCGGCCACTATGGGAACTAAAGGGGCTCCCCGGAGAGTTTAGACCGCCGTCGGATCGCCATTTTGGCGGAAAAAGTATCGGATAAAGGTGTTGTTATGTCAACTCGGGTGCAGATTCTATCTAAGTCTGTACAGAACGAAATGAGTTAATTTGCGTTCTGCTGTATTTTGTTTCGTGACTAAGGTAAAAAGGCCGTAGTTAAGGGCAGGAAACTATCTGAGCTTGTCGGAAGATTGCTAACCGTGATTGTGCAGAAAAGTAAGAGATTGGCTCTTCAATTTACCATCCTGTTTGCGTTTTGGCTCATCCTATCTGGGAAGATCGAACTCACGTATCTCATCTTTGGCGTGGCATCGGCGGTGCTCGTGACCTTCGTCACCCAAGACCTGCTGGAACCAGAAGAAAGACAGCGAAAAAGGACTCTATCGAGTGCGGCCTCCCCGTTGAAAACGGTATGGAGGCTTTTTTCCTATTTCGTCTGGTTGGTTCGTGAAATTATACAAGCCAATCTTCAGGTGGCCTACCTCGTCCTCCATCCGAAGTTGCCGATCGACCCTGGCTTGCTTCGTTTCAGGACGCGACTGCAGAGCAGGGCTGGGCACATTCTTTTGGCGAACTCTATTACGCTGACTCCTGGCACCATCACGGTCGATCTTACAGAGGGAACTTACTTAGTGCATGCTCTTGTGCCGGGGGCCGCTGGAAGTCTGTTGGAAGCGAAGATGCAGAGTAGGCTCGAAGCGGTTTTCGGCGAGCCGGAAGAGCCTCAGCCCGAGATTCGCTGGGTTCAAGAAGGCGGGAGCGTCTCGTGAGCACATTTTTTTTGGCCCTGACTCTCTTCATAGCCTTGCTATTTGCGGCGAGTCTTTACCGGATCGTGACGGGGCCCACCGTCTTTGACAGAGCCATTGGGGCGGGCCTGATCGGCACCAATGCCATTCTCGTTTTGGTGTTGATCGGCTTTCTTTATGGTCGCATCGACATGTTCGTTGACCTAGCTCTGGCTTACGGCATGTTGAACTTTATCGGCATCGTCGCGCTGGCAAAGTACTTCGAGCGCAAGCAGGGCGAGGCGTAATGTCTTTTGTTGCTGCCATATTCCTGCTCGGAGGGGCGGTTTTTTTGCTGGTGAGCTGCGTGGGCTTGCTTCGCTTGCCGGACTTTTACACGCGCGCCCATGCGGTCGGGAAAGCAGAGACGTTAGGAAGCATGCTCATACTTGTCGGTTTGGCTATCTATAACGGCGTGGCGCTCAGCAGTTTCAAGCTGCTTCTTATTTTAGCCATCATCGCGGTGACCAATCCCACCGCAACCCATGCGCTTACGCGCGCCGCGATGCGATCGGGACTGAAGATATGGAGAGCGGAAGGAAAGCAATCCAACCATGATTTGGCAGGTTGAGTTCTGGCTTCTAATCGTCCTGGTTGTGTTAGCGCTCATCGCTCTGGAGGTGCGCGACTTGCTGGCAGCGGTCGTGGTTTTGACCGGCTACAGCTTTATAATGGCGCTTTTGTTCGTCACGATGGGAGCCGTCGATGTCGCTTTCACCGAAGCGACGCTCGGCGCCGGCGTGACCGGTGTGTTGTTTCTGGTCGCGCTTTTTTTTATGGAACGGAGATCGAACGATTGAACTGGGTTACCGGAACGGTTTTGGCTCTCTTTTTGGGCTTGCTTGTCTATGCAGAAAGCGATCTGCCAGATTCCCGAGAGGCTTCAGCTCCCGCGCGGACGCATATCGTCCCTCGATATGTAGAACAATCCTATCCGGAAACGCGCACGCCGAATATCGTGACCTCTGTGCTGGCGGATTACCGTGGCTACGACACATTAGGGGAGACCGTTGTGATCTTGACGGCGGGAATCGCGGTGATTTTGATCCTACCCAGAAACGATCGACGAGGGTAAGTTTCATGCGCGGAAGCTTGGAAAATATTGTTGTCGAAGCGGTGTCAAGATTTTTAGTTCCATTCATCCAAATTTTTGCTTTATACGTCATCACGCACGGGCACTACGGACCGGGAGGAGGCTTTCAGGGCGGAGTGATACTGGCCGCATCGATGATGCTGCTCCGGCTTTCACTCGGCGAGGAATATGAACACCTGAGATTTTCCCCGAGGGTTGCCAGCGTAGTGGCTGCCGTGGGGATACTCATTTACGCGCTTGCCGGTCTTTTGCCTCTGGCCTGGGGAGGAAACTTCTTAGACTACGCGTATCTTCCCATTCCTGGACTTTCAACCCCTGAGTTACGATATCACGGTATTCTCATCGTGGAGACGGGAGTGGGTCTGGTGGTGTGGGGAACCCTGGTTATCCTGTTCGATTATTTGATGGGGAGCGAACCCTAAGCTGTGAATTCATTCGTCCTCAACTACAATTACGCTATGACCGCGATCCTGCTGACGATTGGTCTTTACGGCATGATTGGAAAACGCAACCTTCTCAAGAAAATTATTGGCATGAACATCTTTCAAACTGCCATCTTTCTTTTTTTTATCCAAGGAGCGACGAAGCCAGGGGCCACCGTCCCGGTGTGGGATGCAGGAATAAGCGCTGAGGCTGCGGGTTACATCAATCCATTGCCGCACGTGCTGATCTTGACGGCGATTGTCGTTAGCGTCGCCACCACTGGAGTGGCCCTCGCCTTGTTGATTGCGATCTATCGCCGCTACCGGAGCCTAGAGGAAGGAGCCATACTGGAACGCATGAAACAATCATCGTGAGCCATCTTCCCGTTCTTATTCCTGTCACGCTTTTATTTTCAGCGTTCATCATTCCTCTCGCCGGGTTTTTGAAAAGAGACTTGGCCTTTACCATTGCGTTAATCGGGACTCTTCTTTCATTTGCTTTCTCCACGTTGGGTCTCTTGGCGGTACTCTCAGGAGGTGAACTCCGTTATCACCTCGGAGGGTGGATGCCACCTGTTGGAATCGAGTATGCGCTAGATGTTTTGTCGGCATTCATGGCTACCGTGGTCACGCTCGTCGGAACCTTGGTTATACTCTATTCTCGCCGTTCGATTCTCCAAGAAGTGCCAGAGCGCTTTGTCCCTATGTACGCGCTCGCTATGCTGCTCCTGGCAGGCCTTTCCGGAATCATCGTTACTGCCGACTTGTTTAACCTCTTTGTTTTTTTGGAGATCGCCTCGCTCTCCGCCTATGCGCTTATGGCGGTCGGCGATGACCGCGGACCCGTCGCATCGTTTCGCTATCTGATCCTGGGCAGCATCGCGGGCAGCTTTTACGTTTTGGGGGTAGGCTTTCTGTATTTCTCCACGGGCTCCTTGAACATGGCGGACGTGGCGCAGCGGTTGCCAGGTCTTTACGACTCGCGCGCCATCGTAGCGGCCGCGATATTCATCTTCATCGCGCTGGGCTTAAAAATGGCGCTCTTCCCCCTCCATCTTTGGCTTCCCGATGTCTATTCTTATGCGCCTTCGGCCGTCACCGGACTTATTGCACCGATCATGACTAAAGTTGCCGCGTATGCTCTTATCCGCATGTTCCTGACCGTTTTCCAGCCCCATTACCTGCGCGACGTGGTGCCCTTGACTTCAGTCATCGGCTGGTTAGCTGCCGCGGGAATCCTTTATGGCTCGATCATGGCAATCGCGCAGAACGATTTTCGGCGCATGCTGGCCTACAGCAGTATCAGCCAGATCGCCTATATCGGACTCGGCATCGGGTTAGCCAACCCACTGGGACTCATAGGAGCGCTCCTTCACATTCTCAATCACGCTTTCATGAAGGCTTGTCTGTTTTTAGTAGCGGGTAGCGTCCGCTTTCGGACCGGCCAGTGGCAGGTCTCTGGCTTTGCCGGCTTGGGCAAGAAAATGCCCTGGACCATGGCTGCTTTCACCGTGTCGGCGCTCTCCATGATCGGCATTCCGCCAACTGCGGGCTTTTTCAGCAAATGGTACTTGCTTCTCGGGAGCATTGATCGCGGAAACTGGATTTTCGTGGCAACGATCCTGCTCAGTAGTCTTCTCACTGCTGTTTACTTCTTTCGCGTGTTGGAGCAGGTTTACGCGGATCACTCTAACGAGGAAAACGCTCCTATGAGTGTCTCCGATCCGCCAGCGAGCATGCTGCTTCCGACCGTCGTCTTCGGGGGAGGCGTATTGGTTTTGGGTTTTCTCAATACCATCATAGTAACGCGCGTCTTGGAAGTGGTCGTAGCGCCGCTGAAATGAGCTTAAGGGTTGAGATGTCGCAGGCGGCTGAACGCTATCTGTCCCTGGCGCCACTGGCAGCGGTGCTCATTTCGCTTATCGCAGCCATATTCATTCTGCTTTCGAGTCGCCGGCCGAACCTGCGCGAGACATGGACGATCGTTGCCGCCCTGGGCAAATTCTCGGTTGTGGGTTCAATGATCCCGGCGGTCCTGAGCGGGCTACAGCCCGAAGTCACTCTTTTCGAGATGGCTCCCGGTATATCGCTCGCGTTGAAGGCGGACCCCTTCGGCCTAAGCTTCGCTCTCTCCGCCTCCCTTCTTTGGATTTTTACTTCATTCTATTCCATCGGCTACATGCGGGCGCTCAAAGAACATAACCAAACTCGTTACTTCGCAAGTTTTGCCGTTTGCCTTTCAGCGACGATGGGCATCGCATTTGCCGCAAACCTGCTGACCTTTCTCATCTTCTACGAGGTGCTCACGATTTCGACTTATCCCTTGGTGATCCATAAAGAAACCGCCGAGGCGGTCAGTGCCGGGCGCAAGTATCTGGCCTTTTTGCTCAGCGCCGGAGTCGCTTTGCTGCTGGCTGTCGGTTTAACTCAAATGATGGCCGGTACTTTGAACTTTACTCCCGGAGGATTTTTGTCTGTGTCGATGGGACAGGCTGGCCTGCTTGGTCTATTTGTTCTGTTCCTCGTGGGAGTCGGAGCGAAAGCCGGCTTGATGCCACTCCATAGCTGGTTGCCTACAGCCATGATTGCTCCGACGCCGGTCAGCGCACTCTTACATGCCGTCGCGGTCGTGAAGGCCGGAGTTTTTGGTTTTGCGCGGGTGATGGGATTTGTTTTCGGTCTCCAATTAGCCGCTGATAT
>DASQUN010000388.1:0-4917 GCA_035641275.1 Candidatus Udaeobacter sp.
CTATTGGAAAGGGAAGCTTCACATCTTTCTGAACGGCAAAAAACTCAAGGGTGAATGGATTCTCGTAAAAGCCCAGGAGCGTAACGGTAAAGCAAACAGTTGGTATTGGATCAAAGCTGGCGCCGGCATGAAGCCGCTGACTGAAAAGAACGAAAGCTCATCCGCGGTGACCGGCCGCTCTATGGAGGAAATCGCCCAAGCCAAGGACGCAATCTGGCACAGCAACAGGAACGCTACGCGAGAACCGCAGACGCAAAAAAATCCAGAGCTCAATGTCGAAGCCTCAACTAACGCGCGTATGGGATTTATCGAACCTATGCTCGCTAGACCGGTCCACACATTGCCTGAAGATGAGCGCCGATGGCTGTATGAAATTAAACTCGACGGCTACCGGTGCCTAGCTTCGAGAGACGGCAAAGGCGTGAAGTTGTTTTCGCGAAACAGCAATCTCCTGAACCATCGTTTTCCCAAGATCGCTGTAGCCCTGCTGAAGCTTGAGCCAGGAACGATGTTGGATGGAGAAATAGTTGCGCTTGATGAATCCGGCCGGCCTTCTTTCAACATTCTGCAAAATGATCAACCGACAGAGGAGCAGATCTATTACTATGCCTTCGATCTCCTGATGCATGACGGCAAAAGCCTGTTACAAGTTCCCTTCGAAGAAAGGCGAAATCTCCTGCAAAGCGTGATCACCCCCTTCTTGGATACTTTGAGGCTGTCAGAAAATTTTGACGCCGCCCCGAAGGATATCATTGGCGCCGCGCAACAGCTTGGGCTTGAAGGCGTGGTCGCGAAGAAACGGGGCTCCTTGTACGAGCCCGGCCAGCGGAGCGGCGCATGGGTCAAATACCGAATCAACCGGAGTCAGGAGCTCGTGATCGGTGGGTACATCCCGGGATCGGATTTCTTCGATGCTCTGCTCGTCGGCTATTATCGAGGAAACAAATTGCTTTTTGTCGCAAAGATCCGTAACGGCTTTGTCTCCCGAGTGAGACGCGAACTTTTTTGGAAGTTTTCGGGTCTGGAAACCAAACAGTGCCCGTTTGCAAACCTGCCGGAAGCGAAAAACGAGCGTCGGGGCATGGCCCTTACGGCAGAAGCGATGAAACAATGCCGCTGGCTCAGGCCAAAGCTTGTGGCCCAGATTGGCTTTGGCGAATGGACCGAAACCGATCATTTGCGTCATGCACGATTTATTGGCTTGAGAGAGGACAAAAATCCGCGTCAGGTCGGGCGCAAATGAGACTTACCGCGTCAGCGGCCAGCCTATCGCGGCGGAACGGCCGCGTCTCAAGTTGTCAAATAGAACAGAATTCGACTCCGACGGCCTTTCGTTCTCGGCGGCAATTTTTCACCGGCAATTTTACGGTTTTCTACTCTTTTCATCATTCCAGACGTCCTGCTGATTAAAGCTAACAAGACGCCTGGCCTGCAGAAGCCCGCTCCGCTGGCTCCGAGGACTTCCGTTTTAAGATTCGCCGCAGATTCGCCCGCTTCTGCATATCGCTGCCCGATCGGCCGGGCGCCGCGAATAGAACGGCCTTGAAATTGTATAGGCCTTCGCGAATACTGATCCAGGAGCACCTATGCGCTATGCTACGTGGCTGCTTGCAGCGCTTTGCCTTTTCGGCTGCGGCAGAGTTCCCTCGGTCACAAAGATTCCACAGATC
Source organism: Candidatus Udaeobacter sp. (assembly GCA_035641275.1). Taxonomy (GTDB): domain Bacteria; phylum Desulfobacterota; class Binatia; order UBA9968; family UBA9968; genus DASQUN01. The sequence continues at coordinate 1,671 of DASQUN010000388.1, forward strand.
AATATAGAGGAAGGGTCATTTTTCCCCACGCTCGAAGCCCATGCAGATGCGCCCATAGTCGATGGCAATCGCGTCGATGTCTTGCTGAACGGCGACGAAACCTTCCCGGCCATGCTACGGGATATAAAAGCCGCCAAACGCACGATCACCTTTGCCCAGTATCTTTATGAAGGCGGCGCGATCGCTTACGAGCTGGCACAGTCCTTTGCCGACCGTTGTCGGTCAGGGGTCGAGGTTAATATCCTCTTGGACAGCCACGGAACCAATACCCCGGCCGAAATCCCGGAAATCATGCGCGACGCTGGCTGTCACGTTGAATACTTTCGGAGAGTCGAAGCTCCACAGGTCGTCTTGCCGTGGAAATTGATGAGGTACAATTATCGCAATCACCGACGCATTCTGGTGATCGACGGCCGGATCGGGTTTACCGGCGGGTATGGGATAAGCGCCGCATGGATGGGCGACGGGCGCACGCCGGAGCACTGGCGCGAGACCAACGCACGGATCGAAGGTCCGCTGGTAAAGCAGCTGCAAGCCGGGTTTGCCGAAAGCTGGTTGGAAGCGACCGGAATCCTGCTTGGAAATGACGGCTACTTTCCTCGGCTCGAGCGCCGGGGAAAAGTGCAGGCGCAAATCGTCAAGAGCTCTCCCGCCGGCGGAAGTTTTCAAAATTATATGCTGTTCTTGATTTCGATCACCTCGGCAAAAAAATCAATTCTCATTACCAACCCGTACTTCATCCCGGATGAGCAGATGATCGATGCTCTGTTGCACGCCGTCGGCCGCGGCGTCCGAGTCATGGTGTTAGTGCCTGGCAAAATAGACCATAAAATTACCTACCGCGCCAGCCGCAGCAACTACGGTCGTATGTTGCTCGGTGGCATCCAGATTTTCGAATATATGGCATCTCTCATGCACGCCAAAACCATGGTCGTGGACGGCCTGTGGGCGACCATCGGAAGCACGAACTTCGACAATCGCTCTTTTGCTTTAAACGAGGAGTTAAATCTCGCGATATACGACCGCGTTCTCGGACGGCGTCTCGAAGAGATTTTTCAAGCGGATCTCAAGTATTCCAGAAGAATAACGCATGAAGAATGGCAATCCCGCGGAATTCGGGAACGGCTCTTCGAAAATTTCGCTTTTCCGATCAGGGAGCTACTATGATGTCCATGCCTGCCCTGCTTCGGCCAGCGCGACCATGACATGAAACGTCTCCATTGGCTGTTGGCGATACTTGCGCTCTTGGGTTGCGCTAGGGTTCTCTCTATCCATAGGATCCCGGACATCACCCTCGGAGAGCCGACGTTTTTTCCCACCATCGAAGCTCACACCGACGCGCCCATCGTAGGCGGAAACCGAATCGAACTGCTGCTGAACGGGGACGAAACATTTCCGGCGATGTTGCGCGATATAAAAGGCGCAAAGTCCACCATCACCTTTGCCCAGTATCTTTACGAGGACGGGCCCATTGCCTACGATCTCGCCCAGGCGTTTGCAGAACGCTGCCGCGCCGGTGTCGAAGGCAACATTCTACTCGACAGCCACGGAACCCGGACTCCCGCCGAGATACCCAATATGATGATCACGGCCGGATGTCACGTGCAGTACTTTCGCAGAGTCGAAGCGCCGCAAGTCATCTTGCCGTGGAAATTGCTGAGATATAACTATCGCAACCACCGGCGCATCTTAGTGATCGACGGACGAATCGGATTCACCGGCGGCTATGGCATAAGCGAGGCCTGGATGGGCGATGGACGCACGGAGAACCACTGGCGTGAAACCAATGCCAGGATGGAAGGGCCGATCGTAAAATATCTGCAGGCCGCTTTTACCGAAAGCTGGCTGGAGACCACCGGAAACCTGCTCGGCGGCGACGGCTACTTTCCTCGCCTCGAGCCGCGCGGAAACGTGCCGGCCCAAATCGTCAAGAGCTCACCCGTCGGCGGAAGTTTTCAGAATTATATGCTCTTCCTGCTTTCGATCACGTCGGCAAAAAAAACCATTCTCATCACCAACCCTTACTTTATTCCCGACGATCGGATGATCGAGGCTTTGATTCGTGCCGCTGCTCGAGGGGTGCGGATTCTCATCCTGGTCCCTGGCAAGATCGACCATCCGATTACTTACAAGGCCAGTCGGAGCAACTACGGTCGTATGCTGCAGGGTGGCATCGAGATTTTCGAATACATGGCCGGCCTGATGCATGCCAAGACTATGGTGGTGGACGGTGTCTGGGCAACCATCGGCAGCACGAACTTCGATAATCGATCTTTCGCTCTGAACGAGGAGTTAAACCTGACAGTCTACGATGGTCGTCTCGCACATCGCCTCCAAGAGATCTTTGAGCAAGATCTCAAGTATTCCAAAAAGGTAAGCTACGAAGAATGGAGCGCGCGCGGACTCGCTGAGCGGTTCTTCGAACTTTTCGCTTTTCCTTTAAGAGAGCAACTATGACTCCGTCGACTTCGACGAATATGAGCGATGCCTTACGCCGGATTCGAATCGCCTGGTGAGCCAGGCGCCTGCGAGAAAGAGCAACAACAGAACGAATCCGAGAAGGACAAGAGTTTCCACCGCAGGCCGGTGCAACACGCTTTCCAGTTGAAAACCGAACAGAGTCAGGCCCACCATGCCGGGAATTCTGCCGATAAGACTCGCCAAGAAAAAATCGCGAAAGCGGATCCAGGAGGCGCCCACGAAGAGATTGACCAGCGTAAACGGGGCCACGGGCAAGATCCGCATGGTCAGCACGGTGAAAAAACCGTGACGTCCCGCTTGCTGGATGAGACGGTCGAGCCGCGGCCCGGCAAGTTTGTGTAGCAGCTCCCGACCGATTCCACGCCCGATACCATAACCGACGGCCGCGCTCAAAAGCCATCCGGCCATGGCGTACGCGTTACCGACTATCGGCCCGAAAGTGACAACCGTCGCGAGAGTAAGAATGGTCACGGGAAAAAAGACCAGCCCTCCGAGGACATAGATCCCTGCAACCAAACAAATCGCCGCGGGGTTGCCCCTCATGGACTGCTGCCAGGCGATAATTGTCCCAAAATTGATCCACTGGTTGAGCGGCGTCCAGCGCCAGAGCGCGGGAATCGCGAGCAAAACGAGGAGTATAAACAACAGCTTAAGCAAGGACGGTTTACCGGTATTTCGTTCCTCCATCGTCCTGGTCTTCTCCGCTGAACGGCTCAATCGATCTACCACTCTGAAAGCCTAACATCAAAAGACCACTAAGCAACCT
>DASQUN010000389.1:0-15605 GCA_035641275.1 Candidatus Udaeobacter sp.
CCATGGTTCAGCTCCTGCCGACCATAGAGCTTGTTCTCGAGTCCCGTCGGCAGGAACCGATCCCTTACGCCGAGGCCGCGAACTGGTCGCTCAGGCCATTGAGTCTTCTGAACCTCATCTTTTTGGACAAAGAAGTAAGTACGAGGGTCGCGGTAGGGGCTCAGCCTTTCTTTGGCCTTGGAGTTCCGTTTTTTATCAGCTACTACATGGGCGCCGTCGCACTTTTTGGTGTTTCCCTTTGGCTCCTCTTCAGTACGGCAAGAGAAAAAGTCTTCTTATCGACTCTCGTTATCGCTTCAGGAACCCTGGCCTTGGGGGCCTTCACTCCCATCTATCCTTTTCTTTACCGACACATTCCGCTTTTCGGTAACTTGCGCTATCCGGAAAAATTTTTCTTTTTCACCTACGCGGTAATCGTTTACATAATTTTAAGCGGATTGAACGGATTTTTCGGCGCAGAGCGCTCTCGTTCTAATAAAGGGCTTCTGTTGCTGGCGTTGATGATGTCGTTCATTACCCTTTTGTATATTTTTCTGCGGATCAGCCCTGAATCATTATTCGATTTTGTCACTCGTTCGATGGGCATGGCGATACCGCCGCAGATCACGTTTAACAGCACCGCCTCGGTTCTAGTCAATTTGGAAAGACAATTGGGTCTATGGTTTGGGCTGCTCTTACTGCTCTTCGCCGGAAAGAAGGGCTATTTACGCAAGGGCTTGGCGAACGGGCTGGTTGTTGCATGTGTCTTTGTCGACCTGAGCTCGGCCCACCAGTCTTATCAATATCTTTTAAAACCAGACTTTATCTTTCAAGGCCCGCGGATTCTCCAGCGCCCCGACCCCGAACCTAATCGAGTCTTTTATTACCCGGCAGGAACTAATCTTCATCCGAGCTATTTCGTGATTCAACGACAACCGACTTTCCAGGAAGTTTATTCCATATTGTTTGCGAATCTTTTACCCAACGCGGGTACCGTCTACGGCTTTGATTATATGCAGGATATTAATGCGTTGGCGACTGAGTCCTATATCAGATTCCTACGTTTCGCCAATTCGGTTGATCCGGAGAAACGATTTCGACTGTTGGGCGCTCTGAATGTACAGTATGTCACCAGCTTTCATCCCTTAGATTATCCCGGGATCACCTTGCAGCACCATTTTCCTCAATACCCCTCCTGGCTTTACAAGATCGAACGGCCAGTGCCACGTGCCTATATCGTCGATCGGGCAACGGCGGAGACGGATTCGAATAAAATACTTGAGAAACTTTCGGGTAAGCATTTCGACCCGTCGCGAGAAGTGCTGCTGAATGTGCCGCTGTCCCTGCTGGGAAGAAGGGATTTTTCGGGTGAGACAAAGATTTTGACGTATGCCAATCAGCGTGTGGTCATTCAAACGTCATCAAACGACTCGGCTGTCTTGGTCTTGGCGGATTCGTATTATCCGGGTTGGCGGGCCTACGTTGACGGAAAAGAAGCGACGATTTTGAAGGCAAATCTGTTTTTTCGAGCGATTGCTCTACCGGCAGGCAAGCACAGAGTGGAGTTTCGTTACCAACCCCGTTCGTTTGCCGTTGGACTGGCGGTCTCCATCACAACTTTGCTGGTCCTGGTCGCGATCTCGCTTATTGGATATCTGCGAGGGTGGCGCCGCTATGCCGGTTTCTTGAATTCAAAGACAGCGACCAGGGGTACGCCGGCGATACTGACAGATAGATAAGGTCCAGCCCCCTCGTTCATCAAAAGCGCCTGCTGCGTCCCCAGAACACTTCGTCGGTTGAGCAGAATATAATAATGGAAGGGTTGGCCATCGGCGATCTTGATATCCTTACGAAGGCGGCCTTCTTTCTGGTAGTACGTAAACATGGAGTTGGCAAATGAAGCGTGGATTACGGAATCCGGCGGGAGCTTTTCATTCAAGGATCGCACAAAGCTCGGCGTGATCGCTTCCATGAAATACGTGATCTCGAGCCCGCGCTCGTAAGCTCCGCGAATTCCACCAACGAGTCGATTATAAAAGCTCAGCTGGAACGGATGACATAGATATAGATCTAGCAGTGGTGAAAAAAAGAGCATTAAACAAAGCACCGCAAGGACCTTTGTTTTTAACCTTACAACAGAGTGAAATGGCTTCGTCCCATGGGCAAGTGCGATCAGCCACCTCGCCAGAACAAAAAAGCCCCCGCCAGCCAGTGCTCCGACAAATGGCAGGGCCGGCAATAGCTGCCTAACACCATCGTGAAGCACCGCGCCCGGCAATATGCCCAACCCGAGAATGAAAGCTGCGTTAAAAGCAAAGAGCAGCATAGTTGAGATCCGTTGTCCAAGCCGGCGGATGAACAAAAGCCCGACGAATGCAAGCGTTAAAATAAATTCTGGCGTCGTCACGGCTACCAAAAAAAAAGGATAATACCAAGGAAGCTGATGCGTAGAGTAAAGTTGGCCAAAGAAGTAAACCGCAAAGTTTGTTTCCGGCCGGTAGCCACGGCTCAAACCTTCATAGAGAAACTCTATAATTCGAAGGCTGGATTGATGCCACAGGTAGGGTTGAGTCACAACCATGATCAGGGGGCTGAGAAAGAGCAGGGCAAATAGGTTATTCGCGTAACTGTTTCGATAAAAAAGATGGCTCCACAAGATCAACGGAATGGGAATCAAAAGCGCGGGAAATTTTGTCGCCAGCGCCAGGCCCCATACCACGCCCAACACGACGCTCCATTTCCAATTCTTAATCCCCTTCCAGAAGCAAAAGGCCGTTAGAAACCACATTGAAGCGAGTGGCATGTCGGTCACTGCCAGATGGGCAAAACCGAAAAGATTAGGTGTAACGATCAACGCGAAGGCTGAAAAGAGACCCGTTGCGCGACCGAAAAGTTCCGACATCCACACGTACATCACGGCGACCAGGACGGCAAAAAAAAGCGCGGCTGCAAGGCGATAACCGGAAAACTTGTCCAGCCATGGGGAGGTTATGGCTTTAGTTACTCCGGAAACGATTCGTGACAAGGGCGGGTGTGGGACGTGGTAGGGGTCCCAGTGCCAAGCCGCTTTAATGGTTTCATCGGTCAGACTTTGATGGGTATTGCGTTGGACCACGTTTTTTCCAAGCTCCGCGATCCAAGCGATGTGAAGGTCGGCGGCATGAAAATAAGCCGGCTCGTCCCAAGCTATCCCGTAATCCTTTAAAGTAGCGCCAACCAGCAGCAGGGTGCCGACGAACAAGCCAACGGGAATCGTCCAGCGCAGTGAAGTAGCGGTGCTCTCTGAGTTAGGAATCATCCGAATCGCAGGGTCGGTGCCATACTGCTAATACGGACTTGCCGAAACTTCCCAACAATACGCAATCGATGACCCGGGAAAGCGGCACGCAGAGTCGATCCCATATAGAGAGTTGCAGTCGCGATGGCAGGGACTGTCGAAGTGCGAGGGCATTTGCCAGCGATAATAGAACGCCGATGGAATCGAGATACCTCAGTTTTTTCTCGATCCATCCCGAAGGCATGAGCGACCGCAAAGTCCGTTTACTGTAGCGGCGAATATGCCCGACACTCTTATCGAATTCGCTGAAGAGCCACTGGTGGGCTGGAGACAAAACCACGATATAACCCCCGGGGCGCACGAGCCGGGCCGCCGCTTCGATTTGATGACGGTCGTCCTGGATGTGTTCGATAACGTCGAGGTACAGCACGCAATCGAACAATGGCCGGTCCGCGAGCGCGCGCAATGATCCCGCGATCACGCTAGGCGCGCAAAAACCCCAGCTTTTGGTGACCGCTGCCCGCAGCCGTTTTGCCTGGGCTGCATCCGGTTCAAGGCATATCCACCGGCGCACCGTGCCGTCATAGAGCGCTAGCGTTGTGGCGCCGATGCCAGCGCCAATCTCAAGGACATCGCCGACCAAATATTTTCCGATTTCCGCCTTGACATAGCGTTTCCAATTGGTCGCTAGCGCGAACAGTTCAAGTTCGTGACCGACGTAAGGAGTTTCATCGGCTGCGGCCATACACTTGTTGTACTCCGCCAGTGAGGTAAAGATAGTCGCGGCCTGGAATGAAACTGGCGGTATCACGCGCCGCCAAAATCACGAAGGCAAACACGAGAATTATTAGTAGCATCTGGATCAAAATCACCAGGAGTATTCCCGAGACGTAAGTGGCCCAACCAGGGACAGCGAGAGTTGTCAAGAGACGGATGCCGACAACGCCAATGAGCGATCCACCTGCTAAAACCATGCCGACCGATACGACGATCAAAAGCCGAACGCCGATGCGGTCGCCAAAAACTGCCATGGCGCTTAGTCCGTGCACGACGAGAGCCACAACGTTCATGTGCGACTGGCCCTCCAAGCGCTTCCCTCGCTGGGTTGGCACCAGCATCATCGGCAATCTCGCTTTGTGAACCGCGGCCGCGTAATGATTCCATAACTCGGAAACCGCCACTAAACGGTTCAGGACGGGCCAAGGTATCACGCTAAAGTTGCCGACTCTAACTTTCACGCCGGTCAATAGGAAATGTATCAGCCGATACAGGCGGTAGAAAAATCTAAACGCCAAGCTTTCTCCGCGTCGAGTGCGGGCCGCGAAGATGATTTTTTGGCCTTCGTTGGCGAGACATTCCCTGACCAGGCGGGGTACATCGCGCGGATCGTCCTCGCCGTCGCAGTCCATGACGACAACGGCATGACAGGGGCGATTCGCTTCTATATAGGACAAACCCACGGCGATAGCACGCTGGTGACCGAGGTTGCGGCGAAGTGAAAGAATATCGACGCTTTCGATGGCTGTAAAAGAGTTTTGGCCGAGATTTGGCGGCACAGGTGCCGTCGACCCGTCGTCCACCACCAAGATTTCCGCTCTCAATCCATCTGCGTTCAGTTCCCGCTCCAGACCGGGAAGCAGGATCGAAAGCGCTGCCCAATCATTATACACGGGCATTAGAATAACTAGCTTGTGGTTTCGACTTTCAGGATCCGGCATTGTGATGAGTTCCCTATTTTCAGGCAGCGCTCTTAGTTGTTTCACGAATCGTGACGTCAAAGTGAAGCCCATCCTCCTTGAAGGGCGAGAATTGACCGCTTGGCTTCCATTGAGAAACGCGAGCATAGATTACCACAAAATTCATGGGGTTTGCTTCAATTCAGCGATGCTTCCCGATTTTGGCGGAAAGGAAACGACGGTCGGATTCCAACAGGCAACGCTCATACCAGGGTCCTTAAGGCAAAGAGTAATATTAAGTTCCCCATCGCTCCCTTTGTCCTTGTTACGAAAGCACTAACATTGTATCCTTGCGCGATTCTGGGCTGTTGTGAGAGGAGTCGCGATGAAGCTTACGAAACCATTATCCTTTGGATTGTTGTTCGCCTTTTTGATACCGACGGCGGTCATGGCACAAGCATTCGGTGAATACGGCAGAGCCCTGGGAGGCGCCACCCAGAAGCAAGGCAGTCCAGGCGCCAATCCGCTCGGCGGTGCGCAGCCCCATGGACCGGCTAAAGGCGGCTCTCAGGGACTAGGTGATGCAACGAGGCGTTCGCTCCCATTGCGACTGGTCGTCGCCGCTAAAGAAGCTGCGCTTTATCCCCGTCAAGATGATGAGGCAGAAAAAATGGACCGACTTCTTCAAGGCGAAACCCTGGTTCCCATGGTCCAAATCGCCGGCGGCAATGAGTGGTATATGGTCAAGACTCAGAAGGGTCTTATCGGCTGGGTGAAGTCTTCCGATGTTCGTACAGAGACGGGTACGAAACCATAGCCAGCAGCGATTCTTCCTTCCCTTTCGGACTGGCCCTCGCGATTACCTAGTGTCAAGGCGCTTTAAGCGAATGTCATATTGACAGTTTTCTGTCACAAACAAACCCGCTTCCTCCGGCCGTTCCATATCGATTTAGTCCTCCAAGGGCCAAAAATTTCCTTAAACGACCATTTTTTCCAAGTGTCACAGTAGTCTCATCGTGGCATAGAAGATGCTGCATGCACTTGGTAATGACATATTTTTTCAAATCGAGAAAGATACTGATACCTGACGTTCCGCCTCCCACCACGCCTCTCATCCGACCGGGCATTGTGATAGCCGGTATCAGCGTTCTTTGTGCGACCGTTGTGATGGCGACGGCCATCTTTGTGTTTCTTGGCGCGTAAAAACAGAATGTTCGCAACCGCGGCTGCTATAGGCCGCGTTCTATGAGGCGATTATTCCAAGTTCTTAGTGTTCCAATCCTGCTGATTTTGATTGCCTAAATATTCCCCGGCATTGATATTAGATCGTTATTGATTGACGCTCGGGCGTAGCGTCACCAGTTTCAGTCCCGCCGCACAATTTTCGCATTCGGCGCTGTTCAGACCCGCTAAACCACGCCCAAAAAGGGCCCAAAAGGATTGGGCGCGGCAGCGCATAGAACTGGGTGGGATTGGGGACGGCCGATTCTTGACGAATCGCCGATTGCTCAAGCTTTTTATACGACCTTGAGTCGCTTCAGGACCGAGTCGTTGCCGATCACATGATATTCCATATAGTCAATCAACCGGCGAGCGACCGAGAAGTATCTTTGCATTTGGTCCGAAGAGGAGGGCCTAGCGGTGAGCACCTGGAACTCGGCAGTATTCGTCAGCCGGTAAGATTCCACCTCTTGAACCAGGTTTTTGAGGGCGGGTGGGAGGATGTCCCAGACGCCCGTCGATTGGCAGAGAGCGACAAGTTTCTTGTGGTTGTGTTCCTGGGGAATACTCCCATGATTCTCAATCAGAGCCGCCTTGATAGCTTTTTCCACCGCATCGGCCAACCTATCAAACTCTGCAGCCTTTAAGCCGCGCTCCAATGCTTGACTTGGACCGGAGCTCACTCTATCACGAGCTTCCCGCAACCATGGATCCGCATAGTAACTCATCAAACCTCCCAAAGAATGAGTACTATGATAGAAGTCCTAAGATTTTTTATCAAGAAATGTAAAAAGCGAATCCAAAGACCAAAAAAAACCCCCCGGGTTACCGGGGGGTTTCACAGGCTGATTAGTCCGTGGCAACAGATTATGCTGCCGACTTAGCTCGCAGAGCCTCTGTGAGCGGGCGATATTTACTATTCAGTTTCATCCAGTGTTCCGCGCGCCGTTTCGCCTTGGCCAATTCCACCTCGGGAAAGGTCACGAATGGCACGCGTGTGGGGCCGACCTGGCAATAGTCCGCGAACTCCGCCGGCCGCTTATTGCCTGCGCCCGGCACAGGCCTACCGCCACTGCCGTCACCGATGAGGTCGTCGATTACTTCGATGGCCTTTTGATCTTCACTCCGTCTGACCATTTCCAGTAGATAAAGCACCGGCCAAGGCCCCATCCAGACTTCCGTCGACCAGCAGCCGACCGCCCCCAGTTTGAAGTAGGGGTACAGCTGCGTCTGGTTGACAAAGACACTGATCTTTCCGTTGACGATCTTTTGCAAATTCATGAAGGCCTGAGTGGTTCGATGGCTATCCTTCATGCCAATGATATTAGGTTTCTTCACCAGTTCCTTAAAGGCCGAAACCGGGATCGTAAATTTGTGATTTTCAGGATTGTGGTAAATGATAATATTCAGATTCGGGAAAAGGTCGGCGATGTCGTGGTAAAAATTGATTGCGTCTTGGACATGAAGCGTCTCATAATAAGGGACTCCGAGTAGAACACCGTCCGCATCGAGCTGCTTGACAAAGTTCATCTTCTGTATGACCTCGCGGGGATTGGGACTCGTGCAACCGATGAAAAGTGGCACACGTTTCTTCACCGCTTCAACGGTCGCTACGGCGAGCGTTTTGAATTCGTCAAAAAGTAAGTTGTAACATTCCCCGTAGGTTCCCGTGGTAGCGATGTTGTTGACGCCGTCTTTGATAATTTTGTCCACACCTTCTCTTAGATTGTCGACTGCAATGGTTTCGGTCGCTCGGATATCGACAGCGTCAGGGGTGGCAAAGGCGGGCATCATTCCTAGCACTCCGTTAAGTTCGCTGGCAGTTATCACTGGACACCTCCTGATTTAGTTTTATGGCCTCGGTTCTGCGTTATCGCCGAAGTTCGGACTTACTTGTACGATTGAACACTGCCTTGTTAACAGGTCTGTCAAAGCATTGTCAATACAAGCGACGAAGCCATTTCGCGGGACCGCCCGTTGGCTACGTAAAAAAGCGCGCTATAATGGCTTGAGAAGCGACGGTTAATGATTCCAGCGGACTGGATCTGTGCCGCATGCAAGGCGATAAGTAAGATCCATGCTCGCTTCTTCTCCTCGGCCGCTTCAAGACACGTGACTGGAGACGTAATTTGCCGTGAATCAGGAAGAAGCGCAAAGCTTACTACCCGGTAGACGTGGCCCGGCGCCCTTCGATGAGAAATTCTTAGTCGCTCTGTACAACGGCCTAGTGGAAGCCGTTTTCGTAATTGAAATCGTCTCCCGCTGCGTAGTGTACTGGAACAAGGGCGCGGAAGCATTGTTCAAGTATCGGGCCGACGAAATGATGCAGCAGATGGCGGAAAAGCTTTTTGCTGACCAACCGTCGGCGGATCGCTACTATAGCATCGCCATTCCTGAAATTGAGGCAAAGGGCTCTTGGCGAGGAGAATGGGAATACCGCCGTAGCGACGCTTCACGATTCATCGGCGAGGCAACCGCTACGCTGCTCAGAACAGATCGGGAATGTTACGCGACCCTAGTTGTTCGCGACGTCACCGATCGGAAAGAAATCGAACAACGGACCCATCGACTCAATCAACGCTTGGCGAGGCGCGTCACGGAAGCTGCATCGCAACCGGCATCCAAGGCCAATGAGCTCGAAAAAAGTGAAAGCGAACAGAGGCAAACAGAACAACTTTTGGACGTCCTGCTGCGCAACTTGAGCAACTACGCGATTATAATCCTCAGCTCTGAAGGTCAGGTTCTTCACTGGAATCAGGAAACGGAACGCGTTTTGGGCTATCCATCGAGCGAAGTTGAGGGAACGCATCTATCCAACTTTTATCGAGCCGAACAAAAACAAGAAGAAAAATGGAAAGAAATACTTGAGCGAGCGAAAATTCAGGACAGCTTTAGGGATTATGAATGTTTGCTCCGTCGAGATGGATCGCCTTTCTACGCGCGGGTGGAAGTGTTTGCATTGCGCGATCGGACCGCTTTAAACGGCTACATGCTTCTTTTGCGTGATGATACCGAGCAGAGGAAAATACGGGAAAGGCTTAAAGATAAGGAACATATGGCAGCCGTAGGAACCGCTACGGCAATGTTGGCGCATGAGATTAAGAACCCTCTCAACGGTATGTCCACCACTGTACAACTCCTGGAACGCTCACTGCGAAACGATTCTCCACCTAGCAAAGAGATAATGATTGATACGGTTCAGGACCTCAAAAATGAGATCGGCCGACTGCAATCTCTGCTCGCGGATTTTCAGGCCATTTCGCATCCGCAACGCCTCAACATTCAGCCTGTCGAGCTCGTGCGGCTCATGCGTGAACTCACGTCGTTGGTGATGCCGGGGTCTCTGAAGCAGAAAATCAGAATAGTGGAGCAGTATGCTGCCGACCTGCCTCACGTCCACGGCGACGCCGACAAGCTTAAGCAAGCGTTTATCAATTTGATCAAGAACGCTTGCGAAGCCATGCCCCGAGGCGGAACGCTGACCACAAGGGCGTATCCCTCCGAGGAGGGCGTCACCGTTGAGATCGTCGACACCGGCGAAGGAGTCCGCCCGGGTCTGGATATATTCGAGCTCTTTAGCTCAACAAAATCGGACGGGACAGGGCTAGGGCTGGTCATCGTGCGCCAAATTATTTTAGCCCACAACGGCTCGATCGAGTATGCAAGCAAAGCCGGCGCAGGAACAACTTTTCGCGTGATCCTGCCGTTTCAGTCTCTATAATCCATTTGATGAGTGCTGTTTTTACGCATGTGACCGGAAGTCGCATGTTTTTCGTCTGCTTAAACCCACCAGAGGATGTGGCTGCAAGATCGTATAAGCACCGGAAAACATTTGGCGCACCGGTTGCGTCGCGGGCTTTGTTGAAAGCTTCTCAGTAGCTGAGCAGGATCCCGTGTCTGACCGTTTTTTTCGAGAATATAAGCAGGCGCGCAAACTCGTCATTGCCATTCTTGGTGGGAGCATTTTGCTCATAGGTATCTTAATGCTGGTCCTCCCCGGACCAGCCGTTATTGTTATACCGGCGGGTTTGACAGTGCTGGCGACCGAATTCGGTTGGGCGAGAAGGGTTCTGGCCAGAGTCAAGAAGAGCTTCCAAACCGATCCCAAGGAAAGCCCGAAGGAAAAGGGGAAATCAAGCTAGAACATAATTACCGTCCTGTCACAGCTCCAATAGGATCCTCGCCGGATCTTCGATCAAATCTTTGATGTGCTTTAGAAATGTGACGGCTTCGCGACCATCGATAATGCGGTGATCGTAGGTCAACGCAACATACATCATCGGACGAATCACAACCGCGCTGTCCCGCACGACCGGACGATCTTGGATCGCGTGCAGTCCGAGAATTCCGCTCTGGGGTGGATTGATGATCGGTGTGGATAACAGTGAGCCATAAATGCCGCCGTTGCTGATTGTAAAGGTACCCCCTTGCAGCTCCCCGGGTTTGAGCTTGCTTTCTCCGGCCCGACGGGCGAAGTCGTGAATCGCCTGCTCGATCTCGGCAAAGCTCAACCGCTCGGCATTGCGTAGTACGGGAACCGCCAGGCCTTTACCTCCGCCCACCGCAATGCCGATGTCAAAGTAGTTGCGGTAGAGAATGTTCTCCCCGCGGATTTCAGCGTTGATTTCCGGTACGAGTTTGAGACCTTCAACGGCGGCTTTGACGAAGAAGGACATAAAACCCAGCCTGGTTTCGTATTTTTCTCTGAAAGCCTCCCGATATTTCTCTCGCATTCTAATGATCGCCGACATGTCGATCTCATTGAACGTGGTCAATAGAGCGGCGGTTTGCTGTGCCTGAACCAATCGCTCCGCAATTTTGCGCCGGAGCTGGGTCATGGGTACGGATTCCTCCTCACGCGCTTCTACCGTCGGCGATCCCCGACTCGCCCCGTGGGGATCCGGCTCGCCCTTTTCACGCTCGATCGTCGCGTCCCCGGCGGCGCTTGGCACAGGCCGGACTGATCGCTGGTGTCGCGGAGGCATTCGAATCCCTTCTGTTTCGGTTGCCTGTGGCATTACCGGTTCGAGCGGAGTTGTGTTTTTCGTATTGAGCTCTTCTCTTTCCTGCGATCGTTCTTCGGTTGCGGGTTTTTTTTCCGAAGTTTCAGATGATTCCTTTGCTTCTGATGGGTGCTGTTCTGCGTTGGCTGCAGTGCTTCTCTCGCTCGGCCCGGCTTCTGCCGCTTTTTCGCCCGCATCTTTTGTACTGGCTGTCTCTTCCTTTCGCCCCTGGGTCTTTTCTGCTTGTTCCACGTTTGTTCGGCCCGGCTGATCGGTTGTCTTGGCAAAGCCCTCTTTTTGAAGCTCCGGACCGTCATTCTGGGGATCAATATAGCCGATGATCTCATGAACCGCGGCCGTCTCCCCGCTCTTTTTGAGGATCTTGGCGACTTTGCCTGATTCGGGCGCAGGAATTTCTACCGTGGCCTTATCCGTCTCAATGACAACCACTTCTTCGTTCCGCGTGACGTAATCCCCTTCGGCTTTGAGCCATTCACCGATTTGCACCTCGGAGATGGATTCCCCGACTTCGGGTATCGTCAGTTCTATGGGCATGGGTAATCTCCTGGCCTAAACATCGACCTACCTCGGATCCTACGCACCATTCACCGGCCCGAAGGCCGCTGCCAGCAAACGCTCCTGCTGTTCTCTATGGCGGGTTGCCGAGCCGGTTGCCGGACTTGCAGAAGCTCGGCGCGATATGGCGGACACGGCCCGGTTCTTGAACAGTGTGCGTCTAAAATTGAGATTCAAGTACCACCAGGCTCCCATATTTTCGGGTTCTTCCTGCACCCAGATGAGCGGGACATCTTCGGGATAAAAAGCAAGCGCCGTATTGGTGGCTTCTTCTGGAAAAGGATAAAGTTGCTCGATCCTTATGATTGGAACTTCCACACGTTCCAATTCCCGGCGCTTTTTTTCGAGGTCGTAATACACTTTGCCGCTGCAAAGTATTACGCGGTCCACGTCTCTCTTGTGAGATTCATTAACGCCGGCAATCATCGGCCGAAACTTTCCCTGTGAAAAATCCTCGAGGGTCGATACCGACTGTGGATGCCGCAGCAGGCTCTTGGGAGTCATGATGACCAACGGCTTGCGCCAGGGGCGCAGAGCCTGGCGGCGGAGGCAGTGAAAATATTGCGCCGGGGTCGTTGGGTAGACGACTTGAATATTGTCCTTGGCACCTAACTGTAAGAAGCGCTCCAGACGGGCGCTCGAATGTTCGGGCCCCATGCCTTCGAAACCGTGTGGCAATAGCAGCACAAGCCCGCTCAACCTTCGCCATTTTTCTTCGGCTGTGGTGATAAACTGATCGATGAACACTTGCGCGGCATTGGAAAAGTCTCCGAATTGCGCCTCCCAAAGAATCAATCCATCGGGGCAATCGAGACTGTACCCATATTCAAAACCGAGAACGCCCGCCTCGGAGAGGGGACTGTTATAGATTTCCACCGGCGCCTGATCAGGAGCTAGGTGTCGCAACGGGCAATATTCTCGACCGGTCTGATAATCGTGCAGGACCGCGTGGCGGTGACTGAAAGTACCCCGGGCGCTATCCTGCCCGCTGAGACGAACTCGAATCCCGTCGCTTGCCAAGCTGGCGAAAGCTAGTGATTCAGCCGCCGACCAGTCCAACGGTTGTTGCCCCCGCGCCATTTTGCGCCGCATCTCCATGGCTCGTTGGATCTTGGGGTGAGGGTGAAAATCCTCCGGCAACCGTGTTTGTGCGTCTAGCAATGCTGAGAGCCGACTTTGCTCGACGCCGGTCTCAACTTCGGCAGTCTCGCTCTCCAGGCCGCCCTGATACCCCGCCCACACTCCCTGAAACCCTTCGGCGGTGGGGGGATGAGTTTCGCTGCGCAGCAGCGAAAGTTCTTGCTCCAAAATTTGCAGCCGTTGGGCCTCAAATTCCGCTGCTTCTTCACGGGTAAGGGAATTGCGTTCAATCAAGCGGTCGAGATAAAGCTCGTGCACCGGTTTGTGCCGCTTGATCGCTTCGTACAGCTTGGGTTGGGTGAAGGTTGGCTCATCCCCTTCGTTGTGACCCAAACGGCGATAGCAGTACAGGTCGATGATGGCGTCCCGCCTGAACTTTGCCCGAAAGCCCAGGGCGAGGCGCACGACATGAGCGACGGCTTCGGGGTCATCGCCGTTCACGTGAAAAATGGGAATTTGCAGCATCTTGACCACATCCGTCGCATAGGTAAACGACCGGCCCTCTCTCGGAGCCGTCGTAAATCCGATCTGATTGTTGATCACGACATGAAGGGTGCCGCCGACATCATAACCTTCAAGCCGACTGAGATTCAGGATTTCCTGCACGATCCCTTCACCCGGAAAGGCCGCGTCACCATGAATCAAAAAAACCATTCCGCGGACGCGTCCGTTATCGCCGGCTCGATCCTGTTTGGCGCGAATCCGTCCCAGGGCTACCGGATTGACAAACTCGAGATGACTCGGATTGAAGCATAATGAGAGGTGTATCTTGTCGCCCGCTTGAGTTTGGTAATCGTCGCTATGACCTAAGTGGTATTTAACGTCGCCACTGCCGTCGGCGTGCGCAACCGATGGATCGGTAAATTCGCGAAATATGTGGCGCGGTTTCTTGCGTAAAATGTTGGCGAGCACGTTCAGACGCCCTCGGTGGGCCATCGCCAGGACGATTTCTTGGATGCCTTCTTCGGCGGCTTTTTCAACGGCGAAATCGAGCAACGGAATTAAACTTTCAGCCCCTTCCAATGAAAAACTCTTGGCGCCGAGGAACTTTCTTCGAATAAATTGCTCAAAGGTATGGGCGTCGATCAGTCGCGCAAAGATGCGAACTTGATCTCCTCGGTTGAATTCCGAGCGGTTCTGAGACTGCTCGATCCGTTCTTGCAACCAATGCCTGACCGTTGGGTCATCGATGTGCATGAACTCCACCCCGACGGAGCCGCAGTATGTCCTCTCCAGCTGCTGGAGAATTTCCCTTAGCGTCTGGGGCGCGTCGAGCCGCATCGCCTCCGAGACCACAAGTTTATCCATATGGGACTCGGTCAATCCAAAGAACGCGGGCTCGAGTTTGGCTTGACTGAGATTGCGCAGATTCAGAGGATCCAGCCGTGCTCTCAGATGGCCGAAGCTCCGATAAGCCCGGATTAGTTCGTTAAGTTGGTTTTGCAGCGTCAGATTCGTTTGCTGCGATCGACCTTGCTCCTGGCCATCCACTGGAGCGCTAAAAAGGCCGGGAGCTTGGAAGGAAGGACCCAACGAAGGCGAAATTGACCCGTCATCCCCATTGGATCGGGCGAAATAGGCTTTCCATTCAGGAGGTACGGAAGATGGATTCGCGAGAAATTTCTGGTAGAGCGCTTCGACGTACTCTACATTTGCGATATTCGTTATTTCATTCATTTTGATGGACGCCTCGGGTGTAATTTCCCTGGTTATTCACGAGGCGTGTCGCTTTCTGAATCCACCTTTGGGGATTATGTCAGCGCCCAAGCAAAGTGTCGTGGCCCATAAGTTCGCTGCAAATTCCGACTGTCATTCCGGCCGGGGATAGCGTTAGTTAGCGAGAGCCGGAATCCCAGGAAATTCAGCGCCAACTGGATTGCCGCCGTTCGCGGCAATGACGGAAATAGGCCATCGATTTGTTCAACGAATTTCTCGCTCCGGATACTAGACTTCCTCGTACCTTTTGACCGTTGGCCTTGAGCTGTGTATAGAACTCGTATGTTTTTTGATTTCTTCGTGCGCCGCGCCGCGACGGTAGGCATCGATGCTGTCCTGATTATCCCACTCGGAATAAGAGATAAATTCTCCCGGATCATCGGTGCACTTCAGCAGCTTTTCAGACACACAACCGGGCTCTTTGATCATTAACGGCGCGCAATATTCCTTCCAAGTACGCTCCGCTTTTTGTGCTTGACTTGGGTCTACTTCCACAAAAATCAGCCGAACTATATTCATAGGCTCCTCCAGTCTGGATCAGTGCCGGCAAGACACCGGCCGCCAACAGTTAGGAGAACCAAAGATCATGCCGAACCCTACGGTTCCTAAAATTGCCGCCTCTGTGCAATCGATCGATTGGAGAATGATGGAAGGTCCCAGTCGTCACGGTTCTCATGCGATCCATTCATCTCATCGTCCGTTTGATTTGCAGCGAAGGCAGGTTACATCATCGGCAGTGTAGCTGAATTAGGACAATCGCAACTCGTCTGTCCTGGAATCGTGACAACGAGCTGCTACCCGGAAGCCTCCGTCAAGAGGTTTCTAGCGCTTTTGCCAGCTCCAAAAAATTGGCATAGGCTTTGCGGAATCTGTCGGCGAAACTCGCTGCGAAACCCGAGCCGGCATTCTGGCGATGAAGGCCTAGTTTTGGCTTGCTAGCCGGCGGCGAAATCCAAATAAACGTGAGTGTGAGCATCTTAATAGCAGACGATGAGTCCTTGCCTCGCAAAAACCTCG
>DASQUN010000390.1:0-3915 GCA_035641275.1 Candidatus Udaeobacter sp.
AAGAGCATCGATTCGTCATGCTGAAGGATAGGCTTTGGCGCGCGCTGCGGATCATCATCGACGTCAAGACCCAGACCGGGAAAATGACCTACGAAGAGGCCGCCGATCTCATGGTCCGCGAGCTGCACTTTCCGCGTCCCCAGGCCTGTGCCGATCTCAATTGGTACAGTCAATCGCCGACCGGTCCCATGGGCTACGCGCTGGGCTGGTCGATCATCAACCGGCTGCGCGAACAGGAGAGAGCCCGCCTCGGAGCGCGGTTCGATCTCCGGAGCTTCCACGACAAATTGTTAAGCGCCGGCAGCATCTCGTTACCGCTGGTGGAACGAAGATGCTTCGCGGAATGAGCCAAACTAATGTGTGGCATTCTGCTGAGGGTTTCGGGTCTCGTGTTTCGCCGTTGCGCGTTAAAGCCCGAGACTCGAGACCCGAAACTCGAGACGCGCCGAGGTTCGCACTAAAGCAAACGCCGCACGATTCAACGAACCTTAAATGACATCAACAAAACGCAAACAGCGCGGCCCTCTCCTCGGCGCTCATATGTCGATCGCCGGCGGGGTGGACAAGGCGTTGCTTCAAGGAAAGAAGGTGGATTGCGCCGCGATTCAGATTTTCACGAAGTCGTCGAGGCAGTGGGCTTCTTCGCCGTATACGAAAGAGGAAATCGAAGCCTTCGCGCAAAACCGAAAGGAGACCGGAATCAAGACGGTCATCGCCCATGATTCGTACTTGCTGAACTTGGGTTCGCCGGACAACGTCCTGCGAAAAAAATCGATACTGGCTTTCATCGACGAGATCGAGCGCTGCGAGACCTTGGGCATTCTCAACCTCGTGGCACATCCGGGCGCGCACGTAGGGGCGGGAGAAGAGGAAGGCATCAGAACCATCGCGCGATCCTTGGATGAAGTTCACAAGGCTTGCCCAGGATACAAGGTCCAAGTGACATTGGAGATTACCGCAGGACAGGGATCCTGCCTGGGATACCGTTTCGAGCAAATCAGTAGGATCTTCGACGCGACCAGCGAGAACGATCGCCTCAGGGTTTGTTTCGACACCGAGCATGCATTCGCGGCGGGATACGATATTCGCACAAAGGAAGGTTACGAGCGCACCTTTACTGAATTCGACGAGACCCTTGGCTTGGACCGGCTCGCCGCCTTTCACCTCAACGATTCCAAAAAGGAATTGAACTCCCGGGTGGACCGGCACGAGCACATCGGCAAGGGCTGCATCGGGCTGGAAGGATTTCGGCTGCTGTTGAATGACTCGCGCTTCTGGGGCCTACCGATGTGCTTGGAGACGCCCAAAGGTCCGGACCTCGCGGAAGATCGCGAAAATCTAACGCGGCTCAGAAGCCTTCTCGATTAAAAGCAGCGGATGCCGGTTTTTTTGCGCGCCCGGACAGCTTCAACCCGGCCATGCGCCTGATCGAACCGCCGGACGTTTTCGGTCCAGCGAGAGAGTTCTGCCTCCGCGAAATACGACGTCACAGCGCGGAGCGGGGCTACATCGGAATCGCGATCCCCGGAAAGAAAAATTGCACGATCAGCCCGATCAGGTAGCCAAGCAGCGCGGCGGTCACAGCGATCGTGAAGAATTGCGCGCCGGAAAGAAACGGCGATTTTGCCGCCAATCTTCCTTTGAAAAATCCTACGCCAAACAATGTCAGCGCCGAGAGCATGATCGACAAATAGAAAGCAGCCATCCCGGTAAGGAGCAAATACGGCATGATAGGAATCACCGCGCCGACGATGAAGGACAGACCCATGACCAAGGCCGCTTTGAGCGGTTGATTGAGCTCGGCCGACCCAAGGCCGAAGACCTTTTCCTGAAACGTCCGCAGAAAAACCTGTTCCTGGCGCAGCAGTTGCTTGACGACGCCATAACTCTGCTCACGCGATAAGCCCTCCTGGCTCAATGCTCTCAGCAGTCCCTCGGCGGCCATGTAGGGCTCCCGTTCGGCCATGATTTCCGCTTCGCGAAGTTCCTTATCGAAGATGTCTTTCTGCGCGTTGGACGAAAGGTAAGACCCCGCGGCCATCGATATGGCGCCGGAAAACATCGCCGTGAAACCGGCGATGATCACCACGGCATTGCTCTCCGTGGCCCCTTGCACGCCCGTCAGCAGCCCGACCGTGCTGATCAGTCCATCTTGAATGCCAAAAACGAACTCGCGGATCCTGGCCCGGCCTTCGATCAGCTGTTTTTTTTGTTCGATGGCCTCCAGAGCCATAGCGATCAATATTTCAGATCGAGATCGCCGGTGGGCTCGCCCGGATTCCAATCCGAGGGGCAGAGCCGCTCCGTCCGCAGCGCTTTGAGAACGCGCAGCGTTTCTTCGACGCTTCGCCCCACGTTGGTGTGGCTAACGACGAGATAGCTGACCGCGCCAACGGGATTGATGATGAACGTAGCGCGTAGACAAACACCGTCCTTTTCATCAAAAGCATCGTACGCCCGGGCGACTTTTTTCTGCTCGTCGCTCAGCAGAGGATAGTTGACGCCGCCCAACTCTTCCGCCCACTTGCGGTGGCTCTCGATGGAGTCCACGCTCACGCCGAGGATTTCGGCCCCCTCCGAGCGAAAGGCGTCTGCCCATTGACTGAAGCCCACAACCTCCGTCGGACAGATAAAAGTAAAGTCGGCCGGATAGAAAAAGAGTATCAGCCAGTGACCCCTGAAAGAAGCCAGGGAATAGTCCGCCACTTTTCCCCGGAGATAACCTTTCAAGGTGAATTCAGGCGCCTTATCGCCGATTCGCAACATCGTTGAGGTTCTCTGCTCGCCGTGTTTACTTCCCCGGTCGGGGATGATCGGGCCACAGTGAAAACATTTGCTTGGTCGTCGCAGCCGACGCCGAGGCGAACCAAGGCGGGTCGATTTTCCCCGCATTGAGAACGCCGAAGAAATAGATTCGCAGCATCTGATCGATCAATTGAGGAAAAGGCACATCGCGTTTGGGGTGATACCAGGTATAGATCCAGTTCATCATCCCGAACAACGAAAACGTCGCGGCTCGCAAATCTGTTCCTTTGCCGTTCTCTTGGCCCTGCAGCTCGCCGAGCAAATCCATCAGCACTTTCACATAGCGCCGCTTGATGACCAGAATTTTGTCTTGAAAATCTCCTGTCAGCGACTCGTCTTCATGCGCCATCACTTTCATTTCGTGCATGTTGTGCCAAAAAAAGCTCAGGTGGTTTTCGGCAAAAATACGAATCCGGGTGCGGACATCCATCTGCGGCGTCGCGGCTCGCTCCCAGCGCTGCAGAAGCGTGACGAAGCATCGCTCCTGAATCAGATAAAGCAACTCTTCCTTGGTGCTGAAATAATAGTACAGGCCGGCCAAACTCATGCGGGTGGCGCGGGCGATGTCGCGCACCGAGGTCCGGTGAAATCCCTTCTCGGCAAATATCTTGGCCGAAGTTTTGAGGATTTTTTGCAGTTTTTCGTCGTAGTGACGGGTCGCAGGTTCCAAGCGGCTGCTCATCGATGAACTGATATTTGCAAATCGGCTCGGGGGTGTCAACCGACGGTTTCGCTGTGACTCCGCATCTCAATTTGCTCACTTTTCCGAATCTTAACGGTCTACTTTTCGCTGCTTCCGCATACCTCCTCGAAGGCAACCCATAATTCCAGGACAATTGACATACGGAATCGCATTTCGCTGCACTTAAACCGGCGGAACCGGCCAAACCGCGGCAGCTTACCGACCAATCATTGATTGAGCAAAGACCCCTTCGTTCTGCATACGAAGCCTCAGCTTTCAGATCCGGCGAAGAGCATGGCTCGATGAACGGCCATACCCAGCTCCTCACCCTCCTGGAAAATCTCGGTGTTGACGGTTTGCACGCGGACGACGGCGCCGTCGGCTCTGACTTTGTAGTCGATTAGATGGCCCGTATAGCTACGAACTTC
>DASQUN010000391.1:0-2409 GCA_035641275.1 Candidatus Udaeobacter sp.
GATGGGTTGCCCCGTAAACGAACGGATGGTCGCGCTCGTCCTCCAGGCTATCGATTGCCGTCGCATCGTGGGCATCCGTCCTGGCAACAATCACCCCGGGGACTTTCATGATGTCAAACTGTAGCCGCGCGGTATTCAGGCGCGAGATGATTTCCGATGTAGGAACCAGGACTTTTTGTCCTTGATGTCCGCAGACCTTACAACCAGCACGTTGGTCTTCGATATGGATGGCGCCGATTCTATTCTCGACAAATTTCTTGACGAGATTACGAATATGATGCTCGCCGCCGTGGCCGGTATCGCCGTCGGGAATAATCATGGGCGGATTGAACTCGATGGCCGGAGTTTTCTTCCGCTGCAATGACGTCATCCTTATCCGGTTGGACCGTTGCACCTCATCTTGATGCAACAAAGCCCGGACCCATGACCCTCCTTCCTTGGGAACCCGGTCGAGGGCATAATTCGCAAGGTCTGCTCCCGGATCCTCCGACTCCGATCCTTTCGCAGATGTCGCCCAGCCGCCGAGATACAGAACCTTGATGCCTTCCATCACCGCTCGTACGGCTCCCGTCGGCGAGAATGGGCCGTAGGTGATCTCTTGTTTTTTTTCAACGAAAAGCCGCTGGAGATAATCGTGCATCTTGGTGGCTGATTCTCTGGCGATGGTATAATCCTCCTGCAGGCTTCCGCGCAGCGACACTACTTCGAACGGCGTGTGCAAACGCGTAATGTGGCTGAATCTTTTGCTTTGAAACCACGCCTCTGTCTCGTGTAGCTCCGTCGCCCACGCCATTGCTTCATTATCGCGCCGTGCATCTAGTCGGCTGATTTTCGCAGACATTGTGAGTACCTCCGTAAAAATGAAGGTAAGTGAATATCCAGCGAACACAGACCATCACTTTCAATGGCGAATTACAAGAAGTTGCGGATTCCTGGAAAGGATGCGCGTTTCAATCTGAGGAAGAATGGGCTGCTTTGGTCGAGGGCAATGAGGGTGAGCGGTGGGCAGCTTGGAGTTGTGAAATTGGGCTCAGAGAACTATTTCGTGGTAAAAAGCTCGCCGACACTCACCGAGTCCCGGCAATGATCTGAGGACCCAAGATGTGCCGCATTGAAAGAGCCGAATGTGGTTCGTCAATCGTGATCGTTGGCTGCACGTCTAGTGTCGTGTCTCAGAAGTTCGTTACATAATTTAATCGTCATTCCGGGCAAGCTGGCGATAGCTAGCGCGACCCGGAATCCAGAAAATAAAAGGGTTCTGGATTCCCTAAATTCCGCGGGAATGACGGACTCGGACTCCTAACTTTGTAAACGAACTTTGGTTCCAGGACACTAGCTGTTACTGATCGCCGCCGGCCGTGGGTCAAAGTCAGTGGCCCTCTCTTGCAGATCAACTCTTCACTTGATGAAGCACGAAATGCCCGCCGGTGCTCTTCTGGGTTTGATAGCAGGCGGTTACTTCTCTCATGGCGTTGTGGATCGGTGTGCCGCGATGTTGGGTGTGGACGTCGACGCTATCCGGCCGATCCCGCGGCCAAACAAGCCCACTACTTCGCCGCAAAACAGTAAAACAAACCGTTCCCGCCAGAACCGCGCAGCGCGTCCTGACTGCATCCCCGGGATGCATGTGAGGAATTCCACGATCTAGAGGATTCGTCGTCGCGCAGGCCCATGCGGTCGTGGTGGCCGACCATTGCCGCTCCATCGCTGCTGCTGGTCCAGTTGCCGCAGGTGCGATCCTCGCTTCCTGTAAGCGCACGCCCGTCCGGCTGGGAGCCGGTGAGAATATCGTGCATATTCGGCGTGTCGCCACGGGCGTTAATGCGCTCGCCCTTTTCGCTGAGCGCGGTTTCCTTGCTGATATTATTTTTGCCATGCAGCTCGTCGACATTTTTGGCGACGACGATGCCTTTGGCGTTTTGCCATGGACCTTTGCCGATGCGGTCGCGGGCGTCAACGGCAGGCTTGCCCTCGGCTGCGCTGGTGCTCAAATAAGCACGCCACATGCGATTGCCGGCGCCGGCTGCTTCGGCGAGCGCTTGGCAGTGCTTGTCGGCGCCCGCCAGGCCGCCGAGATCCGCACCCTTTCCAGAGCCGACGCTGGTGATGAAAAAAGTCATGCCACTCTTTTGTTCTTGCGAACTGGCAATCCAGTTCAGGGATACCAAGGCTACTACGACCATTAAGGAAGTGACGACTGTGTTTTTCATTTGCCCCTCCTTTTATTCACGGTTACGCAATTCATGCGGCCAACCTATATCATACCAGCCCCGAGCCAATGAAGGAGTGGAACGGTCGCGCAGCGACTCGACTGCGCGGAAGGCTACAAGGGCCTTTGCATTTCAGGCAAAGAGCACTCAGTGGGCCAGTCAGGGCGATGATGCGATGATGTAGGAATCCAAGATGTAG
>DASQUN010000392.1:0-4196 GCA_035641275.1 Candidatus Udaeobacter sp.
GCGATGGTCGAGATTTGGCAAGCCAACGCCTATGGTCGTTACAACCATCCGGACGACAAACAGGAGAAACCACTGGACCCTTCCTTGCTGGGTTGGGGCCGCGCCGGGACAGACAAGACCGGTCTCTACTGGTTTGAAACCATCAAGCCCGGTGCTGTGCCCGGTCCCGAACAATCCTTGCAGGCTCCCCATATCAACGTGACGGTGTTTGCGCGTGGCATGTTGGTCCACGCCTTCACGCGAATTTACTTCGGCGACGAGGCGGGGAATGACGGCGATCCGACCCTATTGTCGATCAAGAATAAAGCCCGGCGCCGGACTCTCATCGCGAAGCGAGAAGAAAGGAATGGCAAGATCGTCTACCGCTTCGATCTTCGGCTGCAGGGAGAGAATGAAACGGTATTTTTTGATACGTAACGACGTAATGTAAAACCCTGAGCCTAGCCGAAGGGCGGACGACAAGTTTTGACACGGCCTTGCCGTTCGTGCGCGACAGTCTGCCGCCCGAAATGACAAAAGAAGGAAATACGATGTTTCTGTATTGCAACACGGCTAGGTACTTGATTTGGTGCGCCTCGCTTCCGTTCGTGGTGAGCCAGTCGAACCATGAACGGAGTTTCCACACAGTCCGGCGCAGCGAAAAATCTAAGATCCCTCGCGTTCGCCGCTCGGGATGACAATCCGAATTGATTATGAAACAGTCTCTACGGGCAGAACGAATATTTTGTCACCTCACCTGACAAATTTTACCGCGACAGCAATAAAGTAACGAACCATGGCCACAGTCCTCGATTCATCGATCTTTGCACCATTATTCAGTGATGAAGGTGTTGCCAAGCTGTTCGACGATCACGCGCAAGTTCGCGCACTCGTGGCGGTCGAGGTCGCTCTGGCGCGTGCCGAAGCGCGCGTAGGTGTGATACCCGCGACAGCGGCAGAACAGATCGCGAATGCCGTAGATCCGAACAAAATCGACATCGCGGCCTTAACGAAGGGAACGATTCGTTCCGGATTTCCGATCATCGCTTTGGTGCAGGAAATGCGCAAAGCGGTTGGCGGAGAGGCGGCGTCGTACGTTCACTGGGGCGCGACCACGCAGGACATTATGGACACGGCTTGCGTGCTCCAACTGCGTTCGGCCATTGAATTGTTCAAGGACCGAATCGCCGAATTAGCGCGCCGACTGAGCGAGCTGTCGAACCGGCATCGGACGACGGTCGCGGCTGGGCGGACCCATGGACAGCAGGCGCTTCCGGTCAGTTTCGGGTTGAAAGTAGCGGCGTGGCTTGCGCCGCTTGTTCGTCACGCAGAACGGCTCGAAGAAATCTCTCCGCGGTTGTTGGTCGTCCAGTTCGGAGGTGCGGCGGGGACGCTTGCGTCCCTCGGTGATCGGGGCCTAGCCGTGATGGAAGCGCTCGCTCAAGAACTAAAACTCGCGACGCCGTCGATGTCCTGGCATGCGCAACGGGACAGTTTGGTGGAATTTGCCGGCTGGCTTAGTCTGGTCACGGGTAGTCTCGGAAAAATGGCGCAAGACATCATTTTGCTTGCGCAGACCGAAGTCGATGAAGTAGCGGAATCCGGGGAGGAGGGACGAGGGGGCAGCAGCACGATGCCGCAAAAGAGCAACCCCATCACCAGCGAGCTCATTGTCACCGCAGCGCGGGTGAATGCTTCACTGCTATCCGCGACGCATCAAGCTTTGATTCAGGAACACGAGCGAGCGACCCATGGCTGGCAAATGGAATGGCTGACGCTGCCACAGATGGTTATACTCACAAGCGGTGCGCTCAGGAACGCGGTCTATTTGGCAAATAACCTGCGGGTTGATCAGCGAAAGATGCGGGACAACATCGCGCGCGCTAATGACGTGGTCCTTGCCGAAGCTGCGGTGTTTGCGCTGGCAAGAGTGATGCCCCGTCCAAAAGCCGATGAGCTAGTCAAAAACGCCTGCAGCATTGCCGTCTCTGAGGGAAAGCCGCTGATTGAAGTCGTAAGAACTCTGGCGGCGGGTTTAGTATCGGACGGGACGGTGGACTGGCCGGCTCTCGCCATGCCTGAAAACTACATCGGCGAAACGGAAAAAATGATCGACCGCGTGCTCAAAAGCGCGAGCGATCTATGGAGCTGAAGAGGTTGCTCATTTGACGTTATGAACGATTCAGCCAAGGCCGATAAGCTTGTATCCATGCAGGAGGCGATCGCCCAGCACGTGGGCAACGACTGCTCGGTCGCCATTGAAGGCTTTACCGGTTTTATCTGTTTCGCCGCGGGCCACGAAATCATCCGTCAACGACGCCGTAACCTGACGCTGATCCGCATGACGCCGGACCTGATCTATGATCAGATGATTGCCGCGGGCGTGGCGAGGAAACTGGTTTTTAGCTACATGGGAAACCCCGGGGTGGGCTCGCTTTACTGCATTCGGCGCGCGGTGGAGAAGGCCATCCCCTGCCCGCTGGAACTGGAGGAGTATTCGCACTATGGCCTAGTGGGGCGTTATGCGGCGGGCGCATCCCGGTCTCCCTTTTTTGCCCTGCGCAGCTATGTCGGTTCCGATATGCTCAAGGTAAATCCGCTGATCAAACTGATTGACGATCCCTACGGCACCGGCAAGATCGCGATCGTGCCGCCGCTCAATCCCGATGTCGCCATTCTTCATGCGCAGCGAGCCGATCGGCGAGGCAATACGCAACTATGGGGTCTGCTCGGTATGCAAAAGGAGGTGGCGTTTGCTGCCAAGCGTGTCATCGTGGTGGTGGAAGAGTTGGTGGAGGAAGCGATGGTCCGCGCTGATCCCAACCGCACTCTGATCCCCGGCCTGATCGTTGATGCCGTAGTGCATGAGCCCTACGGCGCGCATCCCTCCTATGTTCAGGGCTACTACGACCGCGATAATGAATCGTACCTGGCTTGGGACAAGCTTTCCCAAGATCACGCTGCGGTTGAAGCGTGGCTCGACGAATGGGTTTATGGCTTGGAAAATCACGCCGCGTACGTGCGAAAACTTGGGGAAGCTTACTTTGGCAAGCTAAAGCCAGAGCCTCTGCTCGCGCCGTCGGTTGACTATGGAAGGTATCGATGAGCCAGCCGAGCTACACGGACTCAGAGATGATGATCGCGGTGGCTGCGCGACTGTTAAAAGGGGCGCGCACGGTTTTCGTCGGCGTCGGCCTGCCCAATATCGCCTGTAACCTGGCGCGCTACACCGTTGCGCCCGATCTGGAGCTCATCTACGAATCCGGCGTCTATGGGGCTCGCCCGGAACGCTTGCCGCTGTCCATCGGTGACCCGACACTGGTGAGCGGTGCCACATCGGTAGTTTCTATGGCGGATCTATTCGGGTTATACCTGCAGCGCGGCTTGGTCGAGGTCGCGTTGCTCGGCGGCGCCCAGATCGACCGATACGGAAATCTCAACAGCACGGTCATCGGCGACTACCGAAAGCCCAAGACCCGCCTACCCGGCAGCGGCGGCGCCTGCGAAATCGCCACGAACGCCCAGCGCACGTTCATGATCATGCGTCTTAAGCGCCGGGCCTTTGTCGATAAGCTGGACTTTCTCACCAGCCCCGGCCATTTGACTGGTGGCGACGGCCGCGCTCGGTTGGGCCTACCCGGTGGCGGGCCGGAGCTGGTAATCACGGACAAGGCCATCTTAAACTTTGCTAACCCTCAGCGCGAAATGCAATTGAGCGCCCTGTATCCGGACATCACCGCAAAGGATGTGCAGGCCGAAGTCGGCTGGCCACTACGCCTGGCAGAGACGGTTCAGGAAACCGCCGCGCCGACGACCGAAGAGCTGCGTCTGATCCGCGAGGAGGTTGATCCGCACGCGATGTATCGTTAAAGGCCAAACATTGATTTAGGCTTTTTTCGCTTCCAAGCGAGTGTCCTGTTTCAGAAGTTCGTTACATAACTTAATCGTCATTCCGGGCAAGCTGGCGATAGCTAGCGCGACCCGGCTCCTTGACCCCCTTTTTATCTCCCCCTTGTTTATCTCCCCCTTGGCAAAAGGGGAGATTTAGTAGGGGTTCTGGCGTTCCCGCTTCCGCACGGGAATGAGTGCGCCCGTGAAGGTGCCACATCAGCATGGTGAAAGTCCATGCCGGAGTATGCCACAGCTCCGTAGCCGAAGGTAACTGCGTCGCCGTGAGGCGGGGTGGGGAGCAACCTAAGGCGAATTGTCGGTCCGTA
>DASQUN010000393.1:0-9044 GCA_035641275.1 Candidatus Udaeobacter sp.
CCGAAACGAACCGTCATTGGCGCAATACCCGCTGTTTTCTTAACTGCCACGAAAAACCTCCAGACGGCGCTGAGCGGAATGAATTAGTCGATGTTTGAACGCCGCCAAGCTTATCCCCGCGTGAGCGAGGGAGTCAAGATCAGTGCGGCTATGGTTGTTTCATGGCGTGCCGCGCCGTATATTCAGCCGATGAAACTTCAAGATGGATCAACCCTAGTGGCGAACCTGACAACCACAGGTCGAAAAACCGGAAAGCCGCGGACCGTGGAACTGCGCTTCATTTATCACCGCGGATGCTTTTACGCCTCGTCGAGCAGAGTGGAAGGAAAGCACTGGTGCCAGAATATGCTCCAAAATCCTGCGGTGGAAATAAACGCCAACGGCGAGCGACTCGCTTGTACGGCGAAGCGAGTGACGGATGAGAAACTGCGTCAGCAGATCCTCGCATTGCGTGACTCCCCACCGCTGTTGGACCGCGTTGTTTTCGAGATCAAGCCCAGTGGCGTTGACTCACGTCTCGCTCACCCCTAACTGAGACCAAACGCTCCCTACTTCTGGGTTTGTTCCTTCTGCTCCGGAATCTTCTTTTCCATGTTCTCGGCACCCTTTTGCATGCCCTCGTACATCTTCCTTTCTTTCTGCATCCCTTCTTGGATCGCCTTCTGCGCTTCTTGATCGCGAGCCGCCGAATCTTTTTTATCTCCGCAAGCGGAAATGGCGAGTCCGAGGAGCATGGGGATAATCATTGCCCGTTTTAGATGTTTCATCACTGACCCTCCGTGATTTCTCTCCGTCATTGAGTAACAGGAAATCGCTTCGGCACGCAACTCACCGGCGTTTTTTCTATACCTTGCAGCTTTTTCTCCTGTGGCCGTTCTGTTATCTTTAGAATCGTTGAACGCCATGGCTCGACTCTCGACGATTGTCGGTCTTTTGTTCTTCCTCGGGTTGTCCTCCATTTCTGTTTCGTTTCAAGCTCCAACGAAATTGAGAGACAACCCGACTCTTGCCGTCAGCGATTCCGGGAGCTGGAAGTCGATTCAGCAGGGCGTCGAGTTTCGCAAAATGGCTCTGCAACGATCCGAACCCAGCCACTCAATCGATCTGAAGCTCGTCCGCTTCGATACTCGCCGGATCGTGGCTCGCGTGCTCCGTAGCGCGCAATTTCAACTTAAGGGAGCGAACGCCAAAGCATTCGCCGACAAGAGCGGCGCCATCGCAACCATCAATGCCAACTATTTCGACACGGACGGCAAACCGCTCGCCTTTCTCAAGGCAGCCAGCCAGGCAATCAATTCACGAGTTGTCAAAACCTCTTTTTATACCGGAGTCTTTAGTATTAGGGACCAACGGCCGCTGATTTCGCATCGCGACGATTTTCTTCCCGACCAAGCCGATGAGGGGCTGCAGTCCGGCCCTTTGCTCCTCCTCCACGGCACCGCGCAGGCGATAATAGGCGCACCGAGCCGAGCCAGCCGACGAGCATTGATCGGCATGGATCAGGAGCAGAGACTCGTTATCGCGGCGACTGATAGTTTGCTCGGCGGTCTGCACTGGCCGGAACTGCAAGAGATCTTCTCGGCCGCATCGTGGCAAATCCAGGTCACGGATCTGCTGAATCTCGATGGGGGAGGCTCCGCTCAACTTTACGTCAGAGCGGGCAATTTCGTGGAACTGGTAGCCGGAACGTCCGAAGTTCCCGTCGCGATCGGCTTTTTTAACAGAACCCCCTAATCGAGAGGGAAATACGCGATCCGGCTCCAATCGAGAGCCTTGGCCGGGACAATTCCTAGATAGAGAGTTCCGGCGACCGCTAATGCTACCGCAATGTAGAGGTAAGGCGACTGGCCGAAGCTTTGACCTTCCACGCCACCCTCTTCCATATACATGGCCACGATCACACGCAGATAGTAGATCACTGAAAGGAGACTGTTGAGCACGCCGATAATGGCTAAGTCCAAGTGTCCGGAAAGGACCGCGGAGCGAAAAATATAGAATTTTCCTGCGAAGCCAGCCAGCGGTGGAAATCCGGCCAGCGATAACATAAAGAGCGACATGGCCATCCCGAGAAAGGGCCGTCTAAATCCGAGTCCCGCGAAGTCGCCGTAAGTTTCTCGCGGCCGTTCGTCGTCCGTTAAACTGGTAAGCACCGCAAACGCCCCAAAAGTCATGAACGTATACGCCAATATATAGAAGAGCAGCGGCAGCCCTCCCCACTCTTCTCCCACAACAAAGGCGATCAGCAAATAACCCGCATGGGCGATGCTGGAGTACGCGAGCATCCGCTTGACACTCGATTGACTGATGGCGAGCAAATTGCCCAAGGTCATGGTCGCAATTGCGAGAACCCACAAAGGAGTGGCCCAATCGTTGTCCAAAGGCGACAGCTTGTGCAGCACAATGCGTGCCCACCCAGCGAAGGCTGCGGCTTTAACAGCCACTGACATGAAGCCTGTCACCGGCGTTGGGGCGCCCTCATAGACATCGGGCACCCAGAAATGAAACGGCACAGCACCGACCTTGAAAGCGAAGCCGACCAGCAGCAGCAACGCCCCGCTGACGAGATACGGCGGCCAATCCGTCGGCGCCTCGACCAGGTAAGCCGAAATCTGGTTCAAGTTCGTAGAACCCGTCGCACCGTAAATCAAAGCGATGCCGTAGAGGAGAAAGCCGGTGGCGAAGGCACCCATCAGGAAATATTTCATGGCGGCCTCGCTCGCTTGACTGCTGGCGCGCCATAGTCCGGTCAAGACATAGACCGCCATCGACATGGTTTCGAGGCCCAGAAAAAAGACCATGAGATCATTGGCCGCCGCCATGAGAATCATGCCTACGGTGGCAAAAAGAATCAGAGCATAGAACTCGCCTTGATGAATGTTCGTTTGCCTCAGATACTGTATCGACGAGAGGATCGTAAGCGCCGCGACGACCAGGAACACCTGTGTAAAGAACAGCGCAAAATTGTCGAGTAGCAGTGTGTCGCCGAAGGCCGCTTCCTGAGCGCCCCAAAGAAGCACGGTCTCGGCTCCGCTGAGCGCTAGCCCGACTAAACCAACCCATGCCAGCAAGCCCTTTTCTCCTTCTTTGATAAAGAGATCGAGGAGCATGACGACCAGGGCCGTCAATAATACCTGCGTCGCAGGGAGAAGCGGTATGAGATTAATGTCCATCTTGCTGCTTCTCGAGGTGAGCGGCTTGTTTGCCAACGATCGGTGTAGCCTGGGTTGTCAAGACTCTCTTGAGGGTCAGATCCACCGAAGCGCTCATCCGACCGAGAAAGGGCTTGGGATAGACACCCATGAGGATAATGAGCCCCACAATCGGCGCCAGAATCAGAATTTCCCTGCGGTCTAAATCTTGGAGCTTTTGATTTTCCGGATTCGTCAGCGGACCGAAGATCACGCGACGGTACATCCAGAGCATGTAAATCGCGCCCAAAATCATCCCCGTCGCTGCCACGGCGGTCCATCGTGGGGTCACGTTGAAAGCACCAAGCAGGATGAGAAACTCGCCGACAAACCCGTTTAGCCCCGGCAGTCCGATAGAAGAAAAGGTCACCACAAGCAGCACGGCGGAGAAAATCGGCAGCTGTTGCCACAGGCCGCCGAAATCTTCAATGCGCCGCGTATGACGCCGGTCATAAATCATGCCGACGAGAAGAAACAGCGCCCCCGTCGATAGACCATGATTGAGCATCTGATAAAGACTTCCCTCAACGCCTTCGAGGTTTAGGGCGAAGAGGCCGAGCATGACGAAGCCAAGATGGCTGACCGAGGAATAGGCAACCAGTTTCTTGATGTCCGTCTGCATCATGGCGACCACGGCGCCATAGATGATGCCGATCACCGCTAGGGCGATAAAGAACGGGGCGGCGGCCAGCGCTACGCCGGGAAAGAGCGGAATCGCGAAACGCAGAAAGCCGTAAGTCCCGAGTTTGAGCAAGATCGCGGCCAGGATGACGGAGCCGGCGGTGGGCGCTTCGACGTGAGCGTCCGGAAGCCACGTGTGAAATGGAAAGATCGGAACTTTTATGGCGAAAGAAAGGGCAAAGGCGGAGAACAACCATATCTGCTCATCGAACGGCAGGCGCAGGTCATAGATCTGTAACAGATTGAAAGTGAGCGTTTGCGCCAGCTCAGCATGACGGCTCGCCAGATAAATGATGGCGACCAGCATGAGCAAGCTGCCCGCCATCGTATAGACGACAAATTTAACCGCCGCGTAAATTCGCCGCGGGCCGCCCCAAACGCCGATGAGAAAATACATCGGCACCAGCATGACCTCCCAGAAGACGTAAAAGAGAAAAAGGTCCAGCGCAATGAAGGCACCGAGCATTCCGGTCTCGAGCATGAGCATGAAAAACAGATACTCTTTGACTCTCTCTTTCACAGACCATGAGGCCAGAATCGCGAGAGGCGTGAGGAGCGTCGTAAGCAGAACCAAAAAGAGGCTGATGCCGTCGATGCCGACAATGTACTCGATACCGAAAGTCGGCATCCACCGCTGGCGCTCGACGAGTTGCATTTCGCCTTTGCCGCCGTCGAACTGGGCTAGAATAATGAGCGACGTGAGAAAATTCAGCGAGCTCGCCAGCAGCGCAAGCGTAAAGAGAGTCTTAACCTGCCGGCGAGGAACCAGCAGCAGCAGAATGGCTCCGGCCACTGGAAGAATTAGCAGCAAGCTCAACGTTCCGATCGACGCCACAGACATAGTTACGGATGGCCAAAATAATAGGCTAAGACCGCCAGCGTGCCAGCCAGAAAACCAATCAAATAATGCTGGATATTGCCGGTTTGAACTTCGCGCCAGACTAAGCTGAATCCTCTCGTTCCTTTGCCGATACCATTGACGATCCCGTCAATGATTCTGGGATCGAAGTACTGGGCGAGCCAGCGGGAACAAGAGGTAAACGGGCGCACAACCACGAAGTCATACAGCTCATCGACATAATACTTGTTGAACAGAACGCGATAGGGACCGCCCCAGGCAAAGGAAGAAAGATGCTTCGGCAGCCTCCCCTCGCGAGCATAGGAAAAATAGGCCAGCAGAATAGTCAGCCCGACGATGGCGAGCGTCAACAGCATCAAGGAAATCTCGTCGTCGGCAGAACCGGCGGCGTGTGCCTCGTGGGCTCGGCCGAAGACCGGGCGGAGCCAATCGTCCCAGCGGCTCCCCCACAGGTACTCCGGCGTTCCCAGCCAACCCGCAAAGATGGAACCGAGAGCCAGGATGACCAGCGGCACAGTCATCACCGGCGGTGATTCATGAATATGGGCCTTGACATGTTCGTCGGCCCGACAGCGGCCGTGAAAAACCATGAAAAGCTGGCGAAACATGTACAAGGCGGTCAGCCCCGCGGTGACCCACGCGACCAGCCAGAGCTCGCGCGATCCAAGAGGACTGCTGTAGGCCTGCCATAGAATGAGATCTTTGGAAAAGAAGCCGGCGGTAAACGGTAGCCCGGCGATGGCCAGGGTCGCGATCACGTAAGTCCAATAAGTCTTCGGCAAATACGCTTTAAGCCCGCCCATCTTGCGCATATCCTGTTCGCCTTGGAGCGCATGAATCACGCTGCCGGATCCCAGGAAAAGGCAGGCTTTGAAAAAAGCATGGGTGAACAGATGAAAGATCGCGGCACTGAAGGCACCGACGCCCACGGCTAAAAACATGTAACCCAGCTGGCTTACGGTGGAGTACGCCAGGACTCGCTTGATGTCGGTCTGCGCGAGCGCCACGCTGGCTGCAAAAAAAGCGGTGGCCGCGCCAATCACTGCGATGAGGGACAACGTCGCTGGAGCCAACGCAAATAGAAAATGCAACCGGGCCGCCATGTAGACGCCGGCCGTCACCATGGTCGCAGCATGGATCAGCGCGCTGACCGGCGTCGGACCGGCCATGGCATCCGGCAACCAAACGAAGAGCGGAATTTGCGCCGACTTGCCGGTGGCGCCGATGAAGAGCAGCAATGTAATCAACGTGATCTTTTCTGAACTGAGCATCTGCACGTGTTTTTGCAGTTCCATGAAGTTCAGAGTCCACACTCCTTGCCGGCCAAGCTCCGCAACGAGCAGCAGGATGCCTAGCAAAAAACCGAAATCGCCGATGCGGTTGACAATGAACGCCTTGTTGCCCGCGATGGTGTTATTGTGATCGCGATACCAAAAGCCGATGAGCAAATAGGAACAGAGGCCGACGCCTTCCCAACCAACGAAAAGTACCAACAGGTTGTCCCCCATGACCAGCAAGAGCATGAAAAAGACAAAGAGGTTGAGATAGATGAAAAATCGCACCATGCCTTCGTCATGGGCCATATAGCCGAGAGAATAAACGTGAATCAGGAACCCGACCCCCGTCACCACGAGCAACATCACGGCTGTCAAAGCATCGATCTGAAAAGAAAGCTCCGCTTTAAACGCGCCGGACTCGATCCAGGCGTAGACCGTGTCCCGCATGATGCCGCTTGCCGGTAACAGCCAAAGGACGTAAAGCACGATCACGAAGGATGCGCCGACGGCGGACGATGCCAGCAGTCCCGCGCCCTTTTTTCCCAAGCGTGTTCCGAAAAAGACGTTGAACAGGCAGGCCAACAGCGGGATGAGCGGAATCCAGCGTAGAAGTTCCAGCGACGTTACAGACGGTGTTGGAGTTACCATTTGAGAAGCTGCATCTCTTGCGGATCCAGCGTTTGCCGGTGGCGGAAGACGGAGATGATAATGGCCAGGCCGATCACCGCTTCCGCTGCCGCCACGGCCATAACAAAGAAAACGATGACCTGTCCCGACATGGAACCCAGATAACGCGAGAAGGCGATGAAAGTGAGATTGACGGCATTGAGCATGAGTTCAATGGACATCAGAATCACGATCAGATTCCGGCGCACGACAACGCCGAGCACGCCGATAGTGAAAATCACCGCGCTGAGTACCAGATAATGGTTGAGCGGCACCATGGGGAGCTATCCTTCCTTCTTCGCCAAAACTACCGCCCCGATGATCGCCACCAGCAGTAAGACCGAAGCGATTTCAAAGGGAAGCACAAATTCGGTGAAGAGGCTCTGCGCGAGCGTTTCCGGACTGCCGAAGTGTTCCGTCGCGGCAACTGGGTCCAGCGGCGGTTCGTCATCGGTCATCCCCGCGATCAAAGTAACCAACAGCAGAAGCGCCGCCACGACCCCGAAGCCCCACCCAAAGCTCCGCGGTGGCTCCACCGCGGCCGGATTCAAGAACATAATGACGAATAGAAAGAGAACCATAATGGCGCCGGCGTAGACGAGAACCTGAAGCACCCCCACCATCGGCGCCTGAAGCGTCAGGAACAGAATCGCAATCAGGAACAGAGCCGCGACCAAGGCGATGGCGCTATGGACCACATTGCGCTGAAACACGACCATCAGAGAGGAGAGCACCAACAGTCCGGCCAGCGCATAGAAAAGAATCATCGACGGCGTCATGGCTTTGAGCTCATCGGTTGGCGGCGACGATGAGGATCGCCGTGATTATCACGTTCAAAAGGGCGAGCGGGAGAAGCATCTTCCAACCGAGCCGCATGACCTGATCGTAGCGAAATCTCGGCACGCTCCAGCGGAGCAAAATCTGCAGCCAGCAGAAAAACCCCACTTTCAGCGTGAATGCCCCCACCTGCAGCAACACGACCGCGAGATGCGGCAGCAGCCAGGAGACCCCCCCGGGAAAATGAAACCCGTCGCGCATGAGATAGGGCACCTGCCAGCCACCGAAGAAAAGCGTCGTGATGAGCCCGGCGGCGGTCACGATCTCCGCGAACTCGCCGGCGAAGAACATGAGAAACTTGCCGCCGGAATATTCCACATGATAGCCGGCGACCAGCTCAGACTCTCCTTCCGGCAGATCGAAGGGAATCCGTTTGGTTTCCGCCACCGCTGCAACAAAGAAGAGTAAGAACGCCAGAGGTTGAAGGAAGATCCCCCAGGCCGGAAGCCAACCGACCATAGGCTTCAGAGCACCAACGGCGTCCGGCAGCACATCTTGAATCAAAGCGCCTTGTCCCCGAGCGATCTCCTGCAAGTCCAACGTGCCGTAAACCATGAGGATGCCGATGACAGATAATCCCATGGCCACTTCGTAAGAAATCATCTGCGCGGAGCCGCGCACGCCACCCAGCAATGAAAACTTGTTGTTCGAAGCCCAGGCGCCGATGACGATGCCGTAGACGCTCAGCGAGGCCATGGCGAAAATATAAAGAATGCCGATGTTGAGATTAGCGACCTGCAGATTGATCACGCGATCGCCAATAACCAGAACGTCGCCAAAAGGAATCACGGCAAACGTCACCAGTGCCGGAAAGAAAGCCATGCAGGGGGCCAGGGTGTGCAGGAACTTGTCGCCCCGAGGCGGAATGAAGTCTTCTTTGGTGAGAAATTTAACCGGATCGGCAACCAGGGTATTCACTAGGCCCAGGCCAGCGAAGCCGAAAATCGATGCGCGATTTGCGCCGATCCGGTCCTGAATTAACGCGCTTCCTTTACGCTCGATCCAGCCCAAGACGCCGGCCAGATTGAGCACCATGAAAAGAACGATAAATGCCTTGGCCGCGATAATTCCGACATCAACGATCATTGCTGCTTCGCCTCACCACCACCCAACTGAATACCTTGCGCACCGATCGCTGCGTGACTGAGTCCGCGATAGCCGGGCACTTCTTTGGCCAGCGCATCGAAGACTTCGGACGGCGTGGAAACTGAAACCTTCTCGCCCGCCAGGTCGAGTAGCCGGAGCAAAATTTCGCAATCTTGCAACGCGCCTTCCGGCGGAATGATCGCGGCGTTAAGCTTCTGGACACGACCTTTCCGGTTCGTATACGTGCCGTCCTTCTCACCAAAGTGGCTGGCGGGAAGAACCACGTGAGCGAGCTTCGCGGTCTCGGTCAGGCGGATATCCTGCACGACTAAAAAAGGGAGTTTTTGCAGGGCATTACGAATTCGTTCCGGCTCACCGTTGGTCCTGATCAGCTCCTCACCGACGATGTATGCCCCGGAGAAGCCTCCGGCAAGCAATTTCTCGATCAGT
>DASQUN010000394.1:0-3429 GCA_035641275.1 Candidatus Udaeobacter sp.
TCTTTTCTTCGCATGTAGCTGAAAATGCAAGATCTCTCGCTCCGCTCGAGATGACAAGTATGGGCCATTTGTGCATTGCGACACAGTCTCTCAAGGGCCCGTAGGTTTAACTGCGGAATCCGGGATGAGTGCGAAAACGCATCGGGCCGCCAATATTTCGGCGGCCCGATAAGGAAAATTTTGATGAGCGATTAGTTACCGCGCGTATACCAAAAGCGTACCCCTACCCTCTCTCTTACTTACGCTGAAGTAGTCTATATCGATGTCTTTAATATCACGCCGGCGATCGCCGGGGAGATCAACAACGAGAGCACGTGAATTGTCATCGAAACGGTGTCGCGTGGTGATGGCGTCAAACTTTTCACCGTTGTCGAACGTTACAACCATCTTGCGTATTTCCACAGGCGGGCCGTCGACGCGTATCTGGAGCTGCTTGAACCGGCCGTCGTGGCGCCCTATGTCGCCTACTTTAACCCGATCGCGATCATCGCGGAAGTTGACCTCTTGCTTGGTCAATAGGGTCCAGTTTTTCGCTGGTTCCTTTTGCTCGTTGATGTCGCGCCACTGCCTATCCCCTTCGCGCCGCGGTTCATCGCGGTCACGATCGCGTTGAGCTGCGTTCGAAAATCCCGGTAGTGCTAAACACAAAAGAAGACTTAAAACCAAATAGCGCTTCATAGTGACCTCCTTTTCTTGGTATCAGAGAGGAAGGCCGCAAATCTCGTACCAGTGAAGTTGAATAAACGAACAAACCATCCGAAAACACGAAGTGTCGGGAATGGCTAGCTAAGGTTTGATGATCTCCTTCTCCGTAGGCTGTCAAACAGTCGTGTCAGAAAAGTGCGACAGAGAAAATTTCGAACACTGTGCGTGAACATCCGACGCCAACTAGGAGGAGAAAAGCACGGCTGTACCGATTTGGATTTTGGCATTCACATCGCGCATAAACCAATGCAATATGCATTCGGTTAATTTTCACGTTTGCTCAGTGAAAATTTCAATGTGCAACAAGCGAAAACATGTGTTATCGAAGCTGATACGGAAAGTGAGCGGCGCGTTACACACTCATCGGCAACATTCGCAGGGCTGAAATCTACCCGATGTCATCTTTCAAACTTGCCGGTTAGTTGGCCGGCGCAGCTGAGAATAAATCGATGTCAAACTTTTCTGGTCGGTGGTTCACCACGTTCGGTCCCATGGAATTGACGCAGGAAGGGAACCGGGTTCACGGATTTTACACCTTCCGGGAGAATGGTTGCTCGATCGAAGGATCGATTCGTGACAACAAATTCCAATTCACCTACAAAGAGCCCACGGTCGAAGGAGAAGGCTGGTTCGAGCTCGCGCGCCACGGCAAATTCGCCGGCCAGTGGCGACCAAAAGGCGCTCCTAATTGGTCATCGTGGAGTGGCCACCGCGAATTTGACGGGCTCTGGGAGAGTTCCTACGGGCTGATGCGATTAGTGCAGGAACCCGAGCGCGTCCTGGGATTTTACGAGGGGCAAGGTCCATCAGCTGTAGAAGGTAGGCTG
Organism: Candidatus Udaeobacter sp.; assembly: GCA_035641275.1. Lineage (GTDB taxonomy): Bacteria > Desulfobacterota > Binatia > UBA9968 > UBA9968 > DASQUN01. The sequence goes on from DASQUN010000394.1 coordinate 1,533, forward strand.
GAAAATAATCGCCTTAACTTTCGTTATCGCGAATCGCGTGCGCAAGGCGAAGGCTATTTCGAACTCGCTGCGGACGCGACCGGCTTTCACGGTGAATGGTGCGCGGAGGGCACGCAGCAATGGGCGCCATGGCACGGCCGGCGCCTCGCGCCCGTGCCCGGTCTACTGTGGCTCGTAGTAATCGAAGCCCACTGGCAACGCTCATACCTGGAAAAGGAATATGCCTTCGGCCACATGCTTCGTGAATTTTTCACGCGCTTGCCGCACGTGAACGTGCGGCAGCGGTTTTTTGAGGATGAAGCTGGCTTGGAGCGCTGGTGCAGGGAGCTGATGTATCTGCCCGAGCCGGTGGCCGTGGTTTTTGCCAGCCATGGAACGCAGGATGGTCTCTCCATCCAGGGCAAGCCTCTCAATACTAGCCGGCTGGTGGAGAACCTGCGCTATGCGGACAATATCCTCCTGCTGCACTTCTCGTCCTGCCTGATGTTGCAAGACGGCAAGGCCGGGGAGCTGGCGCGTGCGTTACAAGAGGCGGTTCGCTTTCCGATCTCGGGCTACGATCGCAGCGTCGACTGGGCAGCCAGTGCGTTGATCGAGTTTCACTATCTCGACATGGTCCTGGGCCGAGGTCTTTCACCCGCCACCGCGGCGCAGGAAGTTCTCCGCTTGATTGGCTATGCTGGCGATAAAGACTTGCCTGGCTCACCCTATCCCGCCGCAGGTTTCCGCATCTTCATGCCGAATGCGCGGTAGCTTTTTTCACCGACCTGCTAGAGATAGGCTAGCAGACGGCCGCAAGTGATCACGCCTGCCCACAGACTCAACGATAGAATCCCTGAAGCTTGCGCCGCGACAGGGGCCGATGTCTCGACATCCCAAGCTGCGACTGTGCGAAATACGCCGGCGTGAAACGCCGCCGCGTTTATTCCCGCGGCGATCAATAGAGTCAGTTTCAGTTGAAACGCCGGGTTGCTGGCCATCTCAGTAGCATGCGCCGCAAACATCATCAGTCCGGTCGGCACAATCAGGAACAGACTGCGCCGTGCCCACGGAAGAAGATGCAACGCCAGCACCGTAACAGGTATCGAACGGGATAACCCGAGTAACCGCAAGTCAAAGAGTACGGCGGCGCCGACGAGTACGGCAAGGCCGGCGATGTGCAGGATTTCAATGATCGGGTAAAGCCACAACCATTCGCGCATGGCGGCTGCCAGGCCGGTTGTTTCAAGCCAGACGAGCCAAGCCTGCCCCGTAGGTGGATGCATGCGTCAATCGACGGGCGTCAAACGGTCTATCTTACTTAGCGCAGCTCGGTTGTCCGGCCGCCGATCGTGATGCGCTCTGCGCGCATCTCTTCCGGATCCGTTCGGCTCGGATAGCCGACGATGAAAGCTTCAGTTCCGGTGGCGAGGTTCTTGCGCGGAAGTTGCCTACGCTCCATGCGCGACGGCGGCGCGAGGACAACGACCCAGGTTTTGTCCGGCGCCTTAATCCGGACGAAACCATGAGGGTGCTCGTAGCCCGACTCGACGATGGTGCCCTTTAGTTCAAATACCTTGCTCGAGTCATATCCGCTCCAGCCGTGATGGGCGGTGGCGCGGCCGCTCATGAGAAAAATCGCTGCAAAAAAAATCACTCCCTTGCAAGCATGTCTCATAGCTATCGCCTCCTTGATCGTTTCGAGACAAGCGGAGCCACCGGCCGACCAACTCATGACTCGGTTAGAGATATCAATTAACATTAGATTATTCTCCAAGGAGCCCAGACGCAATGCCGTGCTTCGTTAAAAATAAAACCTCCGCGTAATCGGAATCTGATAAATTACCGCTGAGGCGCGCAGACGCTGAGGAGAATTAATCTCTGTGAACTCGGCTTTTCTGTGGTGAAAGAGATTCCG
>DASQUN010000395.1:0-6409 GCA_035641275.1 Candidatus Udaeobacter sp.
CCGAGCTTACGAGGCGGAAGAGAGTTCTAAAAACCGTCCCTTGGATCGCGCCCAACCAGGCTTCTTACAAATGCTTTCTCGGCCGCCGTTGGCGACCAGCCCAGTAGATCAGTATGGCGATCACCGCTAGGGTAATCGCCCAATGCCTGATCACCCAATTAAAGACGGGAAAGAGCTCCCAATACAAGCGCCTAGCAAATTCCCCGATTAGATCCATGGCACCACTCCTGGGGATCGCGTGTTTAGGCTTTGGACTCGACATTGAGACCGAGCAAAATTTGTGCAACCCGGATCCAGTGGAGATTTCCTTTGAAAAACGGCACGGCTGGATATAGGAGCACGTCCAAAAACCACCAAGGTTGGGTCGAAGTTGCCATTCTCGTGACATCGCGCCATGGCACAGAAGCTCCCGAAGTTAATAAAAAATTCCCGGACGGGTCAACCAGTTATCGCCGAACACAATTACCGAAAGGAAGAAGGAACTAGGCGAGCGCTCTAATAAAGGCTCGTTTGAGGAAAACTCCAATCAAGTGACGTTTGTACTCGGCACTGCCCTGGAGATCGTCCGCCGGATCGGCGGCGTCGGCCAGTGCTTGAGCGGCGTCATTTAGCTGCTTTTCAACCTGGTTGCGCGAGCCAACGAGCGCCGCATCCGTTTTGTCGGAACGGTTTGGGATAGCACTGACGCTACCAACGACGGCTCTGCCTTTTGTGATATTTTGCCCACTGTCATCAACGTCGAGCACGAGCGCCATGCCTAAAGTCGGACGTTCATGGGTTTGGAACTTTACGTAGGCCGTGCGCTGAGGTTTCGTCGGCACTGGAATCTCCACTGCCGTGACAAGCTCATCGGCTGCGAGCGACGTTTCGTAGGCCCCGGTGATGAGTTCGTCGATCGTAACCGTCTTTTCTCCGGGTTTTCCTTTAACGTGGGCCTTTGCCCCCAAGGCGAGCAGTAATGTCGCCGGATCGGAGTGAGGCTCGGCGAAACAGAGATTCCCGCCCAGCGTCCCAGTAGCACGGACGCGCGCGTTCGCCACCTCGGTTTCCATCTCCGCGAGGACCGACAGCTTTTCTTTGACCAGCGCCGAGCGCTCGATGGCTCGGTGCGTCACGGCGCTACCAATAAACAGCGATGAGCCGCGCGTTTCGATCGTGTCGAGACCATGGATGGTTTTGACATCGACGAGATGCTCATACCTCAAGAGATCATGTTTCATCGCCAGCAGCAATTCGGTGCCGCCTGCATAGAGACGTCCGCTCTCGCCGAAATGCGCCAGCATATCGGATGCCTCGGTGACATTCTTCGGCTGATGAATGGTAAAGCGTCTTAAGGGCATCATGACGACAACCAAGAATAAAGGATAAAGGCGAAAGGATAACCTTCCGGATCATCCCTCATCCCGTATGCTTCATCCTTTCTTTCATTGCGCGCCAGATCCGTTCAGGGGTAAGCGGTGCCTGGCGGATCCGAACACCGACGGCGCGCTCCACGGCGTTGGCGATATTGGCGGCCATGGAATTGAGCGAGGCCTCGCCGCCACCCTTGGCGCCGTAGGGGCCGACACCGTCTTGATTCTGAACTAGGTGCAGCTCCACTTGTTTCGGCAGATCCGAAAACCGCGGCACGCGATAATCCAAGATCGACCCGTTCACCAGCTGCGGGCCATCGTAAACCAGCTCTTCGAACAAGCCGATGCCCATCCCCATGGTGGCAGCGCCGATATCCTGGCCCTCGGCCAATGCGGGGTTGATAGCAAGCCCGACATCGCCCACGGTGGCCAACTTTTCCATTTGGATTTTCCCGGTTTCTTCATCGACGGATAGTTCAACGCCGGTACAGGCGGCTTCCCAAAAAACCGGCAGAGCGGAGAACTTTCCGGACTTGCGAATGTATGAGCGGCCGATGACTTCGCCATCAGGGAGCCCATAGAATTTGCTGATGACTTCGGACCAGTTCAGCTGCGCTTCGCCACAGCGCACGCCCCCACGCACGACTTGGATCTGCTCGACCTTCACCTTCAAAACGTCCGCGGCCATGACGACCATTTGCTGGATTGCTTCGCGGCTTGCTTCTAGTACAGCGCTGCCCATTAATGTTGTCGTGCGGCTGGCGCCCGTCGAACGATCATAGGGCGTGATCGCGGTATCCGAGGAGACGACGCGGACTTTTTCAAAAGACACACCCAACTCTTCGGCGGCGATCTGCGGAATCACCGTGTGGCTGCCTTGCCCCAGCTCGGTGCTGCCGGTCATGATCGTCACGGAGCCGTCGGCGTGCACCCGGACGGCAGTCGAGGTCAGCGGATAGGCGCCGGCGTCGCTGCCGGAACAGGCGACGGTACGGCCATGGCCCTTGGGCAACGGGCTGCCCCAGCCGATGGCCTTGGCGGCGGTGTCCAAGTCTTCTTTCAACGTGCCGTCAAAGGGGCGCATGCCGGGAAAAAATTCCTCGCCAGGTTTTGCCGCATTGGCCAGACGAAATTCGTAGGGATCTTTGCCGATCTTGGCTGCCAGCTCGTCGATCTGCGACTCGCCGGGTAGCGTCACTTGGGCGCAGCCGAAGCCACGATAGGAACTCGCCGGCACCGTATTCGTGTAGAGAGAGGTATTCTCAATCAAAACATTCGGAATCGTATAAGGGCCGACGCAACGATTAGTAGATTTCTCGACCACCAACGGACTGTTTTCCGCATAAGCGCCGGTGTTCATCAAAATCTTCGCTTGACGGGCGATGATCTTGCCGCTGGCATCGACAGCGGTGCGCATCCAGGTGTAGGCATCGTCGCTGCGCGTAGTGAGCATCGCTTCTTCGACGGTGAGCTGGAGTTTCACCGGCCGTTTCGCTTTCCAGGAACAGGCGGCAACCAGGGGTTCGATTTTGGTGTAGGACTTGCTGCCGTAGCCGCCGCCGACGAAGGGGACGATCAAACGGACCTGACTCACGGGAAGATTAAAAACCGATTTCAAGTCATGGCGCACCATAAAAGGGTGCTGCGCGGAAGAGTAAATCGTCACCTCCTGGTCGCTGACGTCGGCGACGGCGACGTAAGGTTCCATCGCGTAGGCGTAGGTCATGGGAAAGTAATACTCACCCTCGACCACGGCTGCGGCGTTCTTGAAAGCGGTCTCGACATCGCCCCACTGGATCTTGTGCTTCTGGCAGATATTCGTGCCCTTGCCCGCAGTGACGTCGCCTTCAAAGCCGCGTAGCGCGCCAGCTTCGAATTGCCTCTGATGGAGCAAAGGTGCGTCTTCGGCCAAGGCTTCTCGCGGCGTGAAAACCGCTTTCAGCTCTTCGTACTTGACGTCGATAAATTCCAGGGCTTCAAAGGCAGTCCGTTCGTCAACGGCCACCACCGCCGCGACCGGCTCGCCCGCGTAGCGGACTTTTTCGATGGCGAGCAGAGGATGGTCTTTGACGGCATGGCCGTAGTAAGGATTCAGCCCGACAAGATCGTTGCCGGTAATGATGCAATACACCCCGGCACGCGCTTCCGCTTGCGATTTGTCGATCGAAACTATCCTCGCGTGAGCATAGGGGCTGCGCAGCACTTTAGCGTAGGCCATGCCGATGAGCTTCAGATCGGCAACGTATTGGGCCTTTCCGGTGACTTTTACTCTGCCGTCGCGCCGGGGCAGCGATTTATTAACGACGTGGAAGTCGGGTTTCTTTTGGGCGCTCACCTCTTGGTCTCCTTCGTCATCATTTCGGCGGCACGCTCGATCGCGGCAACGATGGAAATATAGCCGGTGCAACGGCAGATGTTGCCGTCCATATGATGGATAATTTGGTCGCGCGTCGGCTTCGGGTTCTCATCCAATAGGGCCTTTGCCGACATGATCATGCCAGGCGTGCAATAGCCGCATTGAAAGGCGAACTCATCGATGAATGCTTGTTGTAGCGGATGGAGCGTGCCATCCGGTTTTTCCAGTCCTTCAATGGTTGTGACGTCTTTCCCGCGCGCTTCGTAGGCGAGATAGGTACAGGAGCTGACCGGCAGTCCGTCGACTAAGACGGTGCAGGCGCCGCAAACCTGGACTTCGCAGGAGACTTTGGTGCCGTTCAGATTGAGCTGATTACGGAGGACTTCGGCGAGAGTCTCCTGCGGCTCGCAATCCACTTCCCACGGCTTGGCGTTTATTTTGAACGAAAGTTTCATGGAATAACTACGGTATTCGAGTCCTGGGGTTGGAGTGATGGGTTTCTGTCGATCCCCTCCATAACTCCATTGGCGCATATTTCTTTATTGGTATCGCGGGAGAATATTCTCCGCCCAGAGTTCCATCTGTCGATTCAAGCTATCCATCGTCGGATAAATAACCTTGAGCTCAAAGTGCTGCACGCCGTTTTCGATAAATTCGTCGACCCGCCGGCGTACATCATCCACTGAGCCAAAGATGTGGCGATCGAGAGCAAATTGCATGCTGTCGATGTCGCGCTCGTAGCTCTCGCTGCTGGTTTTAAGAGTCGGCATAGCGAGATTGAGGCCTTCCTCGCGGGTCTTGGCGATGGTCGCGAGTTTTTCAACGGCGATGGTGATCTTCGACGGATCGCGTCCATTAGCGCGCGCGGTCTGGGCCAAGATTTCGCAGCCAATCTTCATTTCCTTCGGGGAAAGCCAGCCGGGAATCCAGCCTTCGCCGTATTTTCCAGCGCGCTTGGCGGCGAGCTTCATCCAGCCGCCGACCCAAACAGGCGGATGGGGTTTCTGAACCGGCTTTGGATAAACTTCCGCGTTTTTAAACTCGATAAATTCGCCTTTATAGGAAGCGAGTTGCTGCGTCCAAATTGCTTTCATCGCTTGGATATATTCATCGGTGCGGTCACCGCGTCGAACGTAGGGCACACCGAAAACACCGAATTCGTCTGACTCGCGTGTAGCCTTGGAACCGAGGCCTACGCCAATCAGCAAACGACCGTTGGCGAGGTGGTCCAATGTCGAATATTGCTTCGCCGCGTAGATCGGATTGCGGCAGGGCATGACCAAGCAAGCCACGCCTAAAACAATCTTTTTAGTCTCGGCCGCTAAGTACGAAAGAATCGTGGTCGCTTCGAAGAAATTGGCCTCCTGTGTGTCGCTGAGAGCTTCAGCGGCGCCGGAAGAAATATGGTGCCGATGCATTTCCGTACTCCAAACCACGTGGTCGTGAACCCAAACCGCGTCGAAGCCTAATTCTTCGGCTGTTTTGGTCGCTTTTACAATATTGACGATACTGGAAAGCGGGCCGGAATTCGGCACGCGCACGCCAAATGAAATTTTCTGCATGATTAGCTCCTAGTTTTTTCAGTGATCTCGATGTTGTGGTACTTGAGATGGCGGTTGTACCAATCCACCACATTGGCGGCGACGTTGTCGAAATAATCGTTGTAAATGCCGTAGTGGGTGGTCTTCTTATAAATGATTAGCTTCTTCGGCTCGCCGGCCTTCTCATACAGTCGGATCGACTGTTCTTCGGGCGTCACGGCATCGTTCTCCACGGCGATGAAAAGCACGCCGCGTGGAGAAATTTTGTGAACGACATCCTCGGGACTGTACTCCAAGATCGCTTCGGCGCAGGCAAGCGGCATGGCATCGGGGATTTTATCCGCAACGTCTTTCTTGATAGTGGTCGTCTGACGCTCCGGGGTTTGCACCATGATGCCTCCTTCACGGGCGCTAACGATAGCACCCGAGCCCGTGGTCACCCGTTTCTTGCGATCTTCTTCGATGCTTTTGAGGTAATCGACCCACTCGTACTCTCGTCTCATGCAGTGGAGCCAGTCGCGCCCGTTGCTGACGCCAAGATAGGAAACCGCGCATTTGACCCGCTGGTCGATCGCGGCGACGTATACCGCATTACCGCCGCCCGTCCCGCCGGAGCCGTAGGTTGCGATCCGATCAGGATCGATCTCCGGGCGCGTCTGCATGTACGTGATGGCGTTGCGGATATCCTCCGCTTGCCACTTTGGCATCACCCAGCCGCGCTCTTTGCCCTCGCTGTCGCCCCAACCGCGGTAGTCGAAGCAAAGACAGGCATAACCGGCCGCGCAGAGTTTCTCGAACATCATGATGTAGTGCTTGGCGTCCTTAAGGCCGAGAAACCCAGGTCCCTGGACAATTCCTGGATAGGGCTTGCCCTGCTCGGAATCGGGTAAGTACAAAACGCCGCTGAGCTTGTCGCCCTCGCTATAGAAATTAACTTTCTCCGTCCGCATGACTGTCTCCCAATAGTTTTAGTTTCTGGTTCCTAATTTCTAGTTTTAGAACCCGAAACCGGAAACAAGAAACTAGAAATGGTTGTTTACGCGCGCACTGCCGGCAGAACTTCTTGCCCCAACAAGTCGACCTGCTGGTACCAATCGGCGTAACGGAAACGCAGATCAAAGACGATATGATTGAGGCCAGCGTCTTCGTATCGTTTGGTA
>DASQUN010000396.1:0-3353 GCA_035641275.1 Candidatus Udaeobacter sp.
GCGAGAACGGTCATACCCCTTTTCTCCGCGATGATGCTCGCCGGAGGATTGATTACCGTGGCTTGCACGCGCCCCGCCAGAGTGGCATCGACCCGCGCCGGCGTGCTGCCGATTTGCACAATGGTGACATCTTTGCCAGGAGTCAATCCGATCTTCGACAAGGCATAGCGCGCAATAAAGTCGGAGGACGAGCCGAAACGGCTGATCGCCACCGAACCACCCTTGAGTTGCTCCGCGGTTTTGATGTTGGGTCGCGCCATCAAATAGTAGTTGAGAGAAGTGATGCCTGCCGCCACCATGACCGCGTCCGAGCCCGCGAGCACGCTATTGACGACCGCCGAGCCTGCGACCTGGCTGATGGGCGTGTCCGCCGAGACCAGCGCCATGACTGCCGTGGTCCCGCCGGTGAAATAGATCAATTGCACATCGAGCCCGTTCTTCTGAAAGATCCCAGCTTCTTTAGCCACCCATGCGGGGAGTTGATCGCCGCTGATGGCGCTGTAGCCCACATTGATCCGGGTGCGCTGGGCGTTGGCCGGACGGCTCGAAAACGCAACGAAAAGAAAAAGCACAGATGCAGCGGCCGCTCTTAGCTTTATCATCAATTTTCTCCTATTCCTTTTAAATCCTACTCACATCGTCCGGGTGACGCCATGACTTTCAAACTTGCACGTCGCGCGAGACTAAGAGAGAACTCTTGGAAAGTCAACAAATGGAACTGGTTCGTCACGGTCGCACAACACTGCGCGTCATCGGATTTGTCGCGCTTGCCTCTCGAGCCGTGCAGTTGTATTAACCTTTGGAATGGAGCCCATGGAACAAACTCTTGCCACTTTGCTCGACGCGCTGAAGAAATATCAACCTCAGAAGGTCATTCTCTTCGGTTCTGCCGCTCGCGGAGAGACTGATGCCCAAAGCGATCTCGATCTGATCGTCATCAAGGACACCGAGGAATCTTTTGTCGAACGTCTTGAGGCTATGGCCAAGCTCTGTCCTCCGTGCGTCCATGCCGACATCCTCGTTTACACCCCCGAAGAAATCCGCGCGATGGTGGAAGAGGAAAGCCCCTTCATCATCCAAGCCCTCCGAGAAGGGAGGCTTGTCTATGAAGCCGAGTCCTGAAACCGGGCGGCGCTGGCTGCGCCAAGCCGAGCACGACATCGAGATTGCCCAAAGCCATCAAGAGAGAGGGGACTATTCCGATGCCTGTTTTATGGCCGAACAGGCCAGCCAGAAAGCCCTCAAAGGCTTCCTCATTGCCCAGGGGCAGCGCTCCGTTCCGATCCACTCCGTGGCGCAATTGGCGGAAGAGTGTTCCCGGATCGACAAGGTTTTCTCCAGCCATATTAGTCCCGGCCACATCTTGGACCAATACTACATTCCTACCCGCTATCCTGACGCTCTTGCGCCTCCTGCGGTGCCGTTTGAATCCTACACGGAAGAGCAAGGAAGCAAGGGCGTCCAGATAGCCAGGGCCATAGTTTCGCTTGTGCGGCAGAAGCTTCGCGCTCCAAAAAAACAGTAATCCTGGATCTTTTGCGCTGGCTTTCCGTAAGATGCTCCTGCGCCGAATCTGATTCAGATTTTGATCTTCGGGTATCGGAGTAATGAAGCACTAAGAGCGAAATGTGTTATCCATAGGGGCTTTCTCTTTCTTTGCTGACAACCTCTGACTACCGACGGTTTTCACTTGATCACCTTATCCGCTCTCGCTGGCACGGTTGGTGGAGTCGTGATGCTGACGAGTCGCCCGCGAGGCATCCGTACCGACTTGGCTTGCCGGAGACAAGGAGCATCGTTATAATCAGCCGCATGTCGTTGCCAAGAAAAATCCACCCGGTGGAACAAACAGTGCGAGCCGTTTACGAGAAAGGGGTACTGAGACCTCTTCGACCTCTTCGACTGAAAGAGCAATCCCACGTCCTCATCACACTTTACCCCGAGCGGCGGTGGCGGAAAGAATTTGAACGCTTGCTTCGCCGGATGAAAGCTCGTACCAAAGGGGTCCCACAAGAACTCATTGAAGCGGAAGTGACTCGAGCAAGAGCCGAGGCCAAAGCCAAACGCCGTGCCGCTCGTCGCCCTGCTTGACACCAATGTTTGGGTCTCTGCTTTTCTCAAACCTACCGGCCCGCCGGGACAAGTTCTTACCGCCTGGCAAGACGACGAGTTCAGCGCCATCACATCGCTCCCGCAGCTCGGCGAAATCGCGGACGTCCTGAGCAGACCACGATTGGTCCAAAGATTTCGGTATACTGGCCGTGAAGCCGAGGTATTTGTGCGATTGATTGCGGCTCGTGCGACCATCGTGCAAATTTCTGGCGAGCTGAAGATATGCCGCGATCCCGACGATGACGAAATTTTGGAGGCAGCTATTTTCGGCAAATCACAGTATCTGGTGACACGGGACGACGATCTTAAACGCGACCTTGATTTGATCAAGATGGCGCGACGCCACCGACTCCGGGTCGTCTCTATTAGGCAGTTTCTTCGCCGACTCTCACGCGAGACGGGGCGATAAGGATTTACTTTAAGGCTCTCATTCTGCCCTGTTGCTCTCTCCGTCGCTTCCCTATCAAAACGAAAATCCGGCAATCGAAAACTTGTCCTGAACGAAAGTGAAGGATCTCGCTTTATTTTATGACTCTATCCGCTCTTGCCAGCACGTTGGGTGGAATCGTCAGGCCGATCTGTTTTGGGGTTTTAAATTGATCATCAGTTCGAACTTCGTTGGCTGCTCAACGGGCAAGTCAGCGGGCTTGGCGCCTTTTAGGATTTTATCCACGTAGGTGGCTACGCGCCGGTAGCTGGCCGCTTGGTCCGCCCAGTAGTACATGAGGCCGCCGGCATCTATAGCTGCTCTGGGATTTATTCCTCGCGACCTGAAACTTGTGTTGATGAGAGGGACTGATATAGAATTCTGGCAATGAATCCGAATCACAAAAGAGTCTTAGAAGAAGCCCTCCGTTTGCCTCCGGAAGCACGTGCCGCGCTCGCGGGTCATCTGCTTGACAGCTTGGATGACTCGGTGGATGAAGACGCGGAAGCGGATTGGGGAAAAGAAATCGCGCGCCGCATCGATGAGTTGGATAAGGGAACTGCGAAGACGGTTCCTTGGTCCGTCGCGCGACGTCAGGTTCTCGGGCGGGCTCGTGGCTCGTCCGAACGCTGAGTTCCATCCCGAAGCTATCTCCGAGGCGAGAGCTGCCTATCAGTGGCTACGCCGAGCGAAATCTATCCGCGGCAAACGCTTTCATAGCCGAACTCGACAACGCGCTTAGTCAAGTCCAAAGCAGGCCGGAGCGCTGGCCTGTGCACTTGCACGGTACGAGGAAGTTTCTCCTGCGGCGCTT
>DASQUN010000397.1:0-3050 GCA_035641275.1 Candidatus Udaeobacter sp.
ATGCCATGCGGGGCGATGAACTGCCCTGGCGCTTCTCCGCAGCGGATGTCACCCAATCGCGCCAACCGCTTACCCTGTTTGTCGTAGATATCCACCCGGTTGCCCAAATTGTGGCAATCCTTGTTGATGCCCATGCCAGGTCCAAGTTCTCCCACGTAGCAGATCGGGTCCCGCCCGGTGGTGTCCATGTATAGAGCGCAGGGACGATGCATGTTGTTCCACTGCGTTTCGTACTTGCCGTTGCCGTCGAATACCTGCACGCGATGGTTTTCCCGGTCGGCCACATAGACCCAGCCATCTTTATCCGTACAAATATTGTGTACGATGTTGAATTGGCCAGGGTCACAACCAGGCTCACCCCACGAGAAAAGAAGTTTTCCGTCAGGCGAGTATTTGTGCACTCGGGAATTGCCATAGCCGTCGGACACAAAGATTTCTCCCATCGGCGAAAAAGCCACATGCGTGCAGCGGTTGAACGGCTCTCCGCATTGATAGGGCGCGCACTTTCCTGGGACCCCTAAGGTGAGAAGAACTTTGCCATCGAGAGTGCACTTGCGTACGGTGTGGTCACCATCATCCGTCAAATAGATCATCTCATCAGGACCCATCGTCGCGCCGTGAGCGCGCTTGAATACCCCCTCGCCCCAGGAGCGAAGAAAGTTGCCGTCACGATCGAAGACGATAATGGGATGTTGGCCACGGGTAAAGGCGTAAACTTGATCTTTCCGATCAATTGCCACGGCGGCAACTTCCCGAAACGTCCATCCCTCTGGCAATTTCCCCCAACCCTCAACGACTTCATAGCGAAACTCTCCGCTGCCGACGATTGCACTCATATCAGCCTCCTGATTTAAAGTTTCTAGTTCCTGGTTTCTAGTTCCTGGTCAACCAGAAACCAGAAACTGAAAAACTAGGAACTATTCCGATTCGTGCTCGTACGTCTGACGCCACGCTTCGAACCCGCCGCTCATACTCGCCACATTGTTGAAACCGTTATCAATGAGATAAGCCGCCGCTCCCAGACTACTGTTTCCGTGATAGCAATACACGACGACCGGCGTCTGTTTGTCGGTATCCTTGATGAACTCCTGAACGTTGCCATCGTGGAGATGGAGCGCGCCGGGAATGTGCGCCGCCCGATAGGAGCCCGGATCGCGAATATCAACGAACATGCATTGCCGTTCGTCGAGCTTCTTCTTGGCCTCATGTATCTGAACCTGCGGAATCCGCTTCATAGCCAAACCCTTCGAGCACAAAGGATGATTTTCAAAGCGAGCACGAAAAATGATTGAGACTTACGCTTCATCCTTCAAAGTGACCACCTGGCTCACCCATACTGTATTTTCGCAGCCAAATCCACATGACTCGCGGCGCGCTGATAGAACGTTTCGGATGCGAAACTGGGTTTCAAGCAATGACGTCGATCTCTATCGCAGCCCTTTATACTCTTCGCCGATCCCGAGATCTTTTAGATAAGCGATGCTGTCGTTGGCGTAACCAACCTGCGCCGCTTTTTCCGCGCGCCATGCGTCGAGATACTTGAGAATCTCGTCCAACGGCAAAACATCGGCGTACTTCTGGTTCATGTCGAAAAGATTGATAGCATGGCAAGCTTCGTGGCGGTCAAAGACGCATTCCTCGGCGACGATCATCCGCAATCGATTGGTCGTGCCGTCCACGACGCTGGCACGCACGCACCCGCTGGTGCTTTCGCCGCAGGTGATTATCGTATCGACGCCGAGAAAATTTAGATGCCCGACCAACGGGGTGCCCCAAAATGCGCTGGGTGAAGTCTTTCTTAGGACGGTTTCCCCGGGAATCGGCTTGACCTCATCGACGATGTCGAAGCGCCGGCGAAAACGATCGAGCTCTTCATTCGTCATGTTGGCCCGTTTCCGGCGGTCACGCCGAAAAGACCAGGGCTCCACCGCAACACCATCCAATCCAGTCACGTGAATAACCGGAATGCCGACTTCGCGCGCTTTGGCGATAAGCTTCTGAATATGCGGCAGCGCGTTCCAGCCGGCGAGGCCGCAGCTCCCTGGCCATGTTTTGATCGCTTCGGTCACGGTCTCAGGCTTGTCGCCGAACACCCAGCGGTAAAGATCAATCAGCAACAATGCCGGCCGATCGCCGAAACCGACCCGGCGCTCGGCTTTGCCGATCAACGTCGCCTTGTCCTGTTCCGTTAGAAAGCGCTCCCAAACTCGCTCAGCCATGTGCGACCTCCTCAAAATATTTTTCAAATCGTCAAACGGTTTCACCCAACCCGCGCCTCCGCGTCCTATACCCGAGGCAGGGGGGAAGCTTTCCATTTACCCAATTCGCGAAACCAAGACTATCTGAGAATCATGTCAGAATTCAACTGTGTTAGCGCTCGCAATTGTCCCAAAGAACTCGATGACGAATCACTGCTTTAACCGCAAATGTGTCGAAATTGAGACGCAATAAAATCGAATCTAAGGCAACCGACGCGGTGTATGGACTATCCAAAAGGCTACTCTCGGGAGTAGGGGAATTTACGCACAGCTACAGCTGGTTTTTTTATATTCGACGATGGTGGCATAGGCATTGCGACATTTCTACCTACTGCAGCGGCTACAAAAATAAAGGAAAGGAGTAGTCAATGAAGAATAAGAAAATAGTTTTGACAGCTGTAGTTTTATCCGGGACTGTGGGCTTAGGAGCCCAGACGATATTCGCTCAAACCGGAAGCAGGCCCATCGAGAATCCGACGTCCGAAAAGCAGTTCGAGGGAAAAGGGAAAGGGACGTCGAGTTCGGGCGGTATGGAGCAAGGAACGGGGACGGCGCCAAGCCAGCCGCGCGGAGGGTCCCAGCAGGGGCTCGAATCTGGCAGCCGGCCAATCGAGCGAGGCGTTTCCGAAAGCCAGTTCGAGGAAAAAGGTGACAAAGGTCCAGGAAGGGCGGCAAAAGTATCAGAGGCTGATGTCCAGAACATTAAACAGGCTCTGAAAGCAAAGGGGCACAACCCGGGCCCTATGAATGGATCGATGGATAGCCAGACCCAGCAGGCCATTCGCGACTTCC
>DASQUN010000398.1:0-5665 GCA_035641275.1 Candidatus Udaeobacter sp.
CGATCTCATGGCCCATGTCATATTCGCGGTAGGTGAGCGGGATGCGCAGCTCTCGCAATCGCTCGACGGAGTTCCTGGCGCGCCCGACTTCAATCATCGAATCCTGCGATCCATGTTGGACCAGCGTCGGTAAAGACTGGACGGCTTGTCTGATTGCGAGTTGCGGAACCAGTTCCTGCGGCAACCACGAGCTGAGTACCGCGAGCGCGGCAAATCTCTCAGGAGTGGCTAACGCGAGGCTGTAGGCCAGCACTCCACCTTGACTGAAACCGAGAACCACGAGTTTCCTGGCATCGATGGGATAGCGTTTCAGGCATGCGTCGAGAAATGACTGCAGCTTCTCTCTGGAGGCCAACATCGCACCGATATCCGGCGGGCCGGCCATGCTCATGGGATACCAGGCATAGCCAACGGCGTCCGGGCCGATCGGCGTTTCCAGCGGCCCTTGAGGACAGAGCATCAGGAATTTGCCATTGCAGAGATGGGGAGCGAGTCCCAGCAGATCGAAGGCATTGGCCCCTCGGCCATGGAGAGTGAGGATTGTTGGGTACGGTCCCGTACCGCTGGGTTCATAGATCGTGTGAATTAGGTCCACGAGTAGTTCCTCCTCCAACGACTTGAAACCCCGTTCAAGCCGTTCAAAAAGTTCAAACGTTCAAGTCGTTGAAGCTATCCCCTCTCCTCTGAGTCTTTTGAGCGGAGCACTAGCTAGCTAGGGATTACAGTTCCTTCAGCTGCTCCAGCCGCTTCAGGCCCAATCTCAATGGCACGGCGACGGCTGCAAACGTTAGCCCGGCCACGGCCGCCAGAGAGGGCGCGATGACCCACAGGTGAGGGACTGTCAACCGACCGGGGTTCAAGCCTTCCATCGCCAGTAGGTAGATGGGCCAAGCTTCAATCATCACCGCGATGCCAATGAAAGCGATGCTGAGAATCATGCAAACCGCGCCGCCGAAGCTGGTCGGAATCTCCGCTGCGCTGTCAAAATTGAATTTTGGATAGAGCGCGCCCATGCCGACTCCGATGGCGGTAATGCCGAAAGTCATCAAGAAGACGGTGACGAGAGAAATCGTCATCATCCAGGGTGGCACCCGGAGCAGGAGATTGCTCAAAAAAACCAGTAATTCGCCAAGCAGCAGCAACGGCACAAAGTTAAGCCAGAATTTGCTCCATAAGAGAGAGCGCAGTGAAATGGGAGACGTTTGCAAGATCCAAAACGATTTTCCTTCGAGACTCACGGCGGGAAAAGCGAAGCGGATGGCCACCGCGCTAAGTACGAAACCGGCTAGGGCCAGGTTGGCGAAGGAGACTACGGTTTTCAGCGTCGCGGTCGGTATGGGCGAGCGGTCGAGCGGCAGGACTTTAAAATTGTATAGGTACACGACAACCAGAGCGACGAGCAAGAACAGCTGGGACCACTGGGTCGTATCACGCAAGAAAGTCTTGACGTCTTTAAGCATGATCGCTCGCAAGACATCCGGGAACGGGCGGGTTATCCACTCCAATGTGTGATCCAGCAGCTCTAACTTGCGCCGCCCCTGTCGGGATTCCTGCGCTTTGGACCATGCGGAGAGGTAGACGGCGCCAGAGACCCAGGAAGTCACGAGCGGCAAAAATAGCGCATAGCTAGTGAGCAATGCATAAAAAAATCCTTGATCGACGGGCCGATTAAAAAGAGTCCCGGCCAGGATATCCGCGGACCAGCTGCTGGGAAGAAAAGGCGACGAAGGTGTTTCCATGGCGGCAAGGAACTGGACGAAGTTTCCGAAAGATTCCGGTTGGACGAGCCGCTCGGGTTGGGAGAAACGAAACAAAAAGTACATCATGATAAACGCAAATAGGCCGATGAAGAACAAGATGTCACGGATCCGCCTTGCCGGCAGGCAATAGACCAATAGGTGGGTGGTTAGAACTCCGAGAGACGCCGGGATGATGAGAAACAGCGGCAGGATCAATCCAACCCAGAGATAGAAAGACAATCCGCCTCCGAAGACAGAACCATAAGCGATAAAAATCGGCAAGCTAAAGAAGAGCACCATCCACGACGAATTAGCGGTCGTGGTGATGAGCCGCGAATAGTAAAATGAGCGAGTCGGAGTGGGGGTGGAAAGGACCAAATCCAAATCGCGCGCGAGAAAAAAAGTCGACAGAGAGGTGATGAGATTGCTAAAAAGCAGCATCGATAGAAAGGTCAACAGGATAATCAGCAGTAGCTGATACGCCAGAGCGGGTCCGAGTTCATAGACACTTTGGAAATAAATCAGAACTCGCCGGATGACGAAAAATGTGCCCAGCCAGAAGGCCAAAGCCAAGCTCAAAAGAAAGAAGCGCCGCCCCCACCTGTCTCCCGCGCGCACAAAGTCATTCTTCCACGAGAGCCAAAAAGGAGAAAGGAGGATGACAATTGAATTCATGTAAATTATTCCGCGGATGCGGCACCCACGGTTTGCTCCCGCGTCAGTTGTAGAAAAACGCTTTCCAGATTTCCGCTTTTGGTTTTTGCCTGGTCATAGAGTTCAGCCATTGTGCCGCAGGCAATGAGTCGCCCTTTATGGATGATAGCGATTCTGTGGCAGACCTCTTCGGCGACACCGATGCTGTGGGTCGAGAGAAAAATGGTCATGCCCTTTTGGGCGCGAGAACGAAAGAGATCTTTGAGAGTGCGTGCTCCCTTGGGGTCCATTCCCACCATGGGCTCATCGACGATCAGCAGCCGCGGCTCGTGAATCAATGAGGCGCAGACGACCAGGCGCTGCTTCATGCCGTGGGAATAGCTTTCGACCAGCTCATCTTGCCATGGAGTCAATTCCAGATGCTCCAAGAGTTCGGCAATCCTGTGCCGTAACTGCGCTGTTTCGATATGGTGAAGCTTGCCCACGAAGTGGAGAAATTCACTGCCGCTCAATTTTTCGTAGATAAACGGCCGGTCGGGAATAAAACCTGCAACAGCCTTGGCTTTTTCCGGTTCTCTTTCGACATCGTAACCACCCAATACGACTTGGCCCGTCGTGGGCCTTAAAATTCCCATCATAACTCTGATCGTGGTTGTTTTTCCGGCGCCGTTCGGGCCCAGAAATCCGAAGATCTCGCCGCTCTTAACGTTCAGATTCAGAGAATCGACGGCGGTCAGTTGGCCGTAACGCTTTGTGACGTTCACCAGTTGGATCATATCAGAAAGCCTCGATGACCTGGATTTTCAGGTTGCCGATGAGCTGGAGGATATCGACCTGCCTATCGATGTCTCCTTCGATGAATTTCACGTGCGTTGCGTCCGCCGGAAATTGGTTGAAGACCGGATCCAGTGAGATCCACTGACCGAGCCACACCTCAGACCACGCATGATAATAAAAAGCGCCGCGCAGGTAGACCAAGCCGACCACCGTCTTCGCCGGAATGCCGGCGGCCCGCGCGAGGGCATTGAAGAGCACGGTGTGTTCGTTGCAATCGCCTTTCTTGGTCTCGAGCACTTCGAGTGCGCTGGGAATGCTGACCGTGGGCTGTTTTGCGATCTCCCTGTAGACCCAATCTTTGATGCGTAGCACGGCGTTTCGTGCATCCCGTTCGCCGTTCAATATCTTGTGTGCCAGGGCGCGAATGCGTGGGTGATCGCTCTGCATGAAGGGCGTTGCTTGGATGAATGCGCTGAAGCGCCAATCCTTTAACGGAATCGGAAACGATGCTATCCGGCTCCCTGCTTCCCGCCTGATCTCCAGCTGATCTTCATTCAATCGCTGACGGCCGCCGTTCGCGAGTGGAAAATTCGATAAATTGATGCCGTCGAGCCGAAGCCTGAGCGTCTGAATCCGTTCCGGACGCGCAATGGGTTTGTCGGGCGGGATCGATGATTGAGTAATGAGATCGAGTGACACCGAACTTGAGTCGGACAGGAGCCTGGCCTGCTGCGGGCTCTCCCGCACCAGTGAAAGCCCGGCGGGTGATTCTTCTTTGAGAGTCCGACCCAACCCGTCGACCCATGAGACCACGGTCAGTCCTTTAAACCGCTGGCGCAAACGTATCGCGGGCTCGGTGCGCTCGCCGATTCGAATATATTCGCGGCCCTCGATAACGACCGACGTCATCTGCTGCGATAGGGTCGACGGATCGAAGGTGGAAAAATAATGTTCCTTACCAGGCTCCAGCTGTTGCGTGACGACGTAGGGCTTTAACGCTGTCAGCAGGAACGGACTCTGAGTGAGGGATATCTCCCTCTTCGTGATATTACCGGCGGATTCCACTTCAAGTCTTAGCTTGCCTGGCGAAACGTCGCCGCGCGCTATGAATCGTATCTCGTTTGACCGGAGTTCGAATTGAAACCGCCGCAGAGCCCACTCCGGGTCCGCGTTCATGTCGAGTCGAGTCGTCACGTTCTGCGTTGTTCCTAGCAGCTGCAAGCGCAAAACCGAATGATCCAGGACTTGGTAGCCCTGGGCGCCGGGAGTGATTTTCTGCGTCGCATAGCCGATTCTATCGCCGCGGTAAAAGATTCCCCACGATTCTTCAGAGGTCTCGGTGATTTTTTCTGCGCTGCGCAGAGCGATTGGCGGAGGCGGAGCCCACAGCTGACGCTTGACGAACAAAATGTTCATCAAGCCCCAGAATAGAATGATGGCGACGCCGATGGATCGCTTAACAAGCATGCGTTAAAGCATGTATGGTAAGGTTAAAGGCCAACCAATACAAACAGAGACGGCATACAACGATGGACGGGAGTCCGGAGGATTTGAAATTCGCCGCCGATCGGATGCTCGGGCGGCTGGTCAAATGGCTCCGAGTCATCGGCCAGGACGTCATTTATGGGCCGCAGTTGACCGGCTATGGCCTGATTCGCGCCGCAAGACGCGAAAATCGTTTGATTCTCACACGAGACCGGAGGTTGAAGAAAAAACAACCACCGGAATTTATTCTTATTGAAAGCGACCACTATGCCGACCAGCTCCTGCAGGTCATCGAAACTTGTCACCTAAAGCCGTTGAGGAACCTTTTTTCCCGGTGTCTTGTTTGCAACACGCCCCTGCAGCCGAAAGCCAAAGATTGGGTCAAAGAGATTGTTCCGCCTTATGTGTTTTCGACGCAACAGAGGTTCTTTTGGTGCTTTCAATGCCAGCGTGTCTACTGGCCGGCCACTCACCACCAGAGAATCTTGGAGCAGCTTGTGAGCTTGGGCCTTTGCTGACCTAGAATTTACTTGCCTCGTGTGCTAATTAATGAAAAGCCGTTTCATCCCGGATCGTCTGAGGCTGATCAGTTAGGCCCAGGTCGTCAGAGGCGTGACGAGACGCTGAAAGGCTGAATACGATTTGCGCTACGTTTCATTACGGCGAGGATAGAGCTCAAGCGAACGTAGAAAGTTACCTATTTCCCCGGTAGCTCAGCCGGTAGAGCAGTTGGCTGTTAACCAATTGGTCGGGGGTTCGAGTCCCTCCCGGGGAGCCAGATTTCAGAAAGGCCATTTTTCACCCGAGAAGTGGCCTTTCGCTTTTGGTAAGCAGTGTTGGTAAGAGCAAGCGTATCAAAGGGTTTTCGGTAGTTAGTTCTCACTGAAAAAGTACGTCTTAGGATCGTGTTTCGGCATTCAGACTGTTCGAGATCGGGTTTTGGAATGGAAACAATCTTTGCAATTCATCCTCGGTCACGTTCGCTGCCAGAGATTGTAAGTAAAAATGGC
>DASQUN010000399.1:0-5983 GCA_035641275.1 Candidatus Udaeobacter sp.
CGCGCGCCCAGTGATAGCGAAGCCGCGGTCTGGCTGGAGGAAATCACCGGGATTCCCGATGGCGACCTGCAAAGCTAGCCAGTTTAACACCCTGCATGGTAGTGACAGTCTTTGTGGTTCTGGTCGTTGTGACACCCAAGAGAATCAACTTCGCCATCTGCGCATAAATTGGCAATACAAACAGCACGCCTGAACAGAATCCCAAGCGGCCAAGCTATAGCACTCGTGTCGCGAGCGCCTCTGCCGTGGGTAGAGATGTGCTTCAGCGCCACTTGCTCGTTCTTCCTAGCCGTTCGCTGCGTGTTTACGATCCGGAACTACAGGAGAAAGGAGCGCCGAGGCAATCCATAATGCCGCTCCAAATATTTACGAGGGCATCCCCAATGTTGGTGTCTTTGACTCCCAACCAAAAACCAATGCAATCAAGAAAACGATAAGGGCGTATTCCGTGAGCCCTTGTCCGCGTTGCTCCGCTGAGAGCTGCTTTACGAAGTCCATATACGCCCCCTCCCTTGATTGCGCAGACGATGACGCAATGGACGGGCCATTACCTAACGAGGACAAATGTGTGTAAGAAATACCGAATTTACAGTGGAAAAAACTCGGGAAGGCCAGGCTGAACTTGTCAGTTAATGTCAGATTGACTCGCTAATCGTGCCAAAATTGACAGCTGATCAGGTTCATAAGCGGGGTTCGCTACCACCCGTAGTTCGACGAGCTGCTCGCGGCGCCAGAATTACAGAAGAACTCAGCAGTGCAGATACGGCTTAAAGGGAAAACGGCTTTTAGAGAGGCGAGTCGGCGATGGTAGCTGCTTACAAGTCACCGAGGACAGCGAGAACCCCTCCCTCCAGAGACTAAAAGCCCCCGGAACGAGGAGTTCCTTACGCTGTATCGTTTGGTGGAGCCGATGGGAGTCGAACCCACGGCCTCTAGAGTGCGATTCTAGCGCTCTCCCAACTGAGCTACGGCCCCGCAAAATCGTCGTTACTGTAGGGTTGTCTTCAGATATTCCGCCACCCGATCTCTCAGATCCGGCCTTTTCAATGCGTAGGCAACTGTGGCACGGACAAAACCGAATTTATCGCCGATGTCATAGCGGTCTCCCTGAAACTCGCAGCCGAAGACCTTTCGTTCGCGAACCAATTGCGCTAATCCATCGGTCAACTGGAATTCTCCTCCTTTGCCGGCCGGAAGCTTCTCCAAGATAGTAAAAATCTCAGGTCGCAAGACATAGCGACCGATGATGGCCATTCGCGAAGGAGCTTCTTTTGCCGCCGGTTTTTCCACCGTTGCCTCGATCTGGTACAGGTGTTCCTTTATTTTGCTTCCTTTGATTACACCGTACCGCTGGACTTCTTCCTGAGGAACTTCCATCAGGGCAACGACGGATTCTTGCCTTTCCTCAAAAATCTCCAACAGCTGGCGTATGCAGGGAATGTTGCTATCAATCAGGTCGTCGGCCAACATCACCGCAAAAGGTTCGTTGCCGACGAGATCGCGAGCGCACATCACGGCATGACCTAATCCCAAAGGCCGCTTCTGCCGAACCGAGACCACTTCGGTCATGTCGGCGATCTTCCGCAGCATATCGACTATCTCAGCTTGTCCGCGTTCTGCCAGGATCTGCTCCAATTCCGGCGCCTCATCAAAATGGTCTTCTATGGCGTCTTTGCCACGACCGGTAACAAAGATGATCTCCTGAATGCCCGAATCGACCGCCTCCTGCACCACGTACTGGATCGATGGGATATCGATGATGGGCAAAAGCTCTTTCGGCACGGCTTTAGTGGCCGGGAGGAAGCGCGTGCCTAAGCCCGCTACAGGTATGACGGCTTTTCTGAGTTTCATGCAAAATTGAGATCCATGTTAGACGAATCTCCGCGCTTTTTTTTCTTTAATCTCTTGGCTCGACTTGCAGTCGATGCAGAGCGTCGTCACGGGACGCGCTTTGAGACGTTCGATGCCGATATTGTCTCCACATTCCTCGCAAACCCCGTACTCGCCCTCGTCAAGGCGTCTCAGCGCCTCTTGAATCTTGAAGATGAGTTTACGTTCACGATCGCGAATACGCAGCACGGAATTCCGGTTTGACTCCATCGAAGCGCGATCCGAGGGATCCGGAAAATTCTCGTCTTCATCCATATCCTCGAC
Organism: Candidatus Udaeobacter sp.; assembly: GCA_035641275.1. GTDB lineage: Bacteria > Desulfobacterota > Binatia > UBA9968 > UBA9968 > DASQUN01. The sequence continues at coordinate 2,155 of DASQUN010000399.1, forward strand.
CGTTTTACCGGCTTCCGAGCGGAGTTCTTGCATCCGCTGGCTCAGAAGGTTACGGAAAAACTCAGTTTCTTTTTTATCCACTGCAGTCTCGATAGGTTAGCAAGAATCTATAACATTATAATCAGGGGATGTAAATCTGAAGGCCTTTTAAGAGAGCAGGATAAGCGGTTCAGTCTCCGAACGCGAAGGGGCGGGGGTGCGCAAGAACGAAAATTTCCGTGGCTTTGGGAAGCATGGCCCGGCTGAGCACTAGCTGAGAGTCAGGGAGTTGGCGCACCGGATAACGCTCTTTGGCATAGCTCACAAAAAGTTCTCCCTGGCGCGAAACGTCGTAGTGCATGGGAATCACGATCGGAGCTTTGACCTGTTCTATAACTTTCATGATGTCTTCGAAACCCAGGTTGGTCATCGCATCGATTGGAATCATCATCACATCGACGTGTTGCATGACCTTTTCCTGTTCCGGCGTAAGGAGATGACCGATATTGCCCAAGTGCGCAAGACAAAGACTTCCCATTTCATAGATGAAAATGGAGTTAGCCGCTCCGCCCCAGCTCGCGCCTCTTTGGCTGGGGATATTAACGATCGTAATATCTTTGACGCTGGTTCGAACCGGATTCCATGTCTGTCGGAAGGTGATGCCTCGCAAAATGACGGGGTCACCGCTGACCGCGCCCGTATTGTTGTGTGTGAAGTGATCGTTGCTCACGGTGACGGCGTCAGCCTGGATCCCCGGGGTGACATTGAAGTTGGGATCAGCCACGACTTTGGTTTGACTTCCGGAATGAATTAAGAAGCTCGAGTGACCATACCACTGGATGAAATAGTGACCCAAAGATGGCCCTTTACCCGGGCGAGTCTGAAGCAGCCTTCGCCCATGCTCGAAAAGATTGACTAACGAAGGATTACAGATCGCTTGTGCCACACCGCGTGCCAGCACGAGAATTGTGCCTGCCAATAGACCGATGAAGCTACGCCGCTTCACAGCGATTCCTCGATAATCAGCGCGCTAAAGCTGGATATCAGGGTGTTGGGCTCTTGCCACGCATTCTTCGACAAACCGGCTTTGAGACAAGTCTGTTCCAAAAAAGTTTTAATGTCCCAACGATATTGCGTCGCGACTTGCGGAAGAAGAACACCGCGTTTCTGGCCTTGTGCGATGTGAAGCCCGTACTTTCCGGCCTGTAGCGATAATGGGTCGTGCACCGTCTCCAGCAATGAAAGGACGGAGATATCAATGCGAATATGATTCAGCTCATCCTTCGAAATGGGCGTGACGCGATGGTCGCGCGCCGCCGCCTCAGTCATATCAACAACCGTTTGGTACAAAGGCGCGCTCGGGGTGCAGGTGCCAATGCAGCCGCGAAGCTCGTTTCCTTTATGTAGGGTTACAAAAGCACCGTACCCACGATTTTGAAGGTAAGGATCGTCAACCGTTTTCTTTTGCCGCTGGGCGCGACAGACAAAATCTTCCAGCGTCCAACGGGCAAGACGTACTAACCGGTTTTGAGACTCCGAAGGAACTTGCACGTCTTCCATGAATTCCTCCGAACAGCCCGCACTGTAGCGCTGTCTGGAAATCTTTACAAGGAGATGACCCGCTCAACTGGGTTTAGGAAGTGCAATGTTTGCAGGTGCCGTAGAAGGCGAGTTGGTGAGAGGTTACCTTGAACCCGTCATGGGGGAGTTTCACGGGTTTAATTTCATTTTGCCGCTCGACCAAGACATCGTAAACGCGGCTGCACTGTTCACAGATGAAATGCTGATGCCTTTTGACCAGCGGATCGAAACGTTGCAGCCGCCCCAGAGTCAGCACCTGGAGCTTCTCGTCGATGACTAGTTTTTGTAAATTTCGGTAGACGGTTCCCAGACTGATATTCGGAAGCTCCTTGCGGACTCTTTCATACACCTGGTCGGCGGTAGGATGCGAGTTATCATTCTTAATTGCATCCCAGACAACTTCCAACTGTTTCGTCTTTCTTGATTTCTTTTCCACGGTGTCGTTTCTACGCCGCAAGGTCCTGGATTAAGGATTGTCGGGTTTCGGCAGTAAGAGGCACGCTCAGCTTGTAGCTCGGATGATCGATAACAATTTCGGCTTTTGCGCCCTGGAGAAAAGCCTGCAATACGTGATCAACAAACGCGAAGCGAACGTATTGCACCGCGCTGATCTTGTCTTCCTTGCTCCGTCCCTCTTCAAACCGTGCGTGAATCGAGTGATTTCCAACTTTCAGAAAAACCGCCTCGTCGATGCCGAGGAATTTCAGCAACTCCTCCCGCAGCCGAATCTGATCCTCAATCTCGAGAAATAGCGTAGCGCTCAGCTCCCCGGGTTGGGGAAGCAAGTTGCTGTAGACCTCGATCTCCTCTCGGATCTTATCCAAGTCGGTGATTTTTTCCGCGCGGATCATCTCTTGGATCTGAAAGATAACCGTATCGCGATTCTCAAACACTAAGGAAACCTTGTCGCCTACGGCCACACGCCGCTTTTTCTTCAGTTCGATAATACGTTGGCGAAACTTCTCACGCACCTTCTCATAGGCGGCGAGTCCCATGATGTCCTCGAGTGCAATCTTATTCATAACTCATTGCCTTTAGGCACACGGCAGGCAGTGCTACTGCCGGGCCTGGAACATCTGCAAAAATCCCTCCTCCAAGGTAAAGCGCGGACGCTAAACCACAAGGCCAGACTGCGGCCGATGTGGGCAAGCAACGCAGCGGAGAGTTCGGCCGAACTGACCGCGCGGTTAACCATTGCGCCGAACTTCTGAGCCCATCGAGCTAGAACCGGCAGGTTAGGGCTGGTAAGACCCAGTCCTAACCCTGCCGAATTGCCACTAGCTAGCCGCTTCAGCGGGCTCTTTGCCTGCGACCTTCTCAAGCCCCCGGGTAAACCGACCGGCGTGAGACTTTTCTGCTTTTGCAAGCGTCTCAAACCACTCGGCCAATTCAGCCAGCCCTTCGTCCCGAGCGGTCCTTGCGAATCCCGGATACATCTCCGTGTATTCGTAAGTTTCGCCCTCGACAGCGGATTTCAAGTTCTTCTCGGTCGTCCCGATGGGAACATCGGTGACCGGGTCGCCAACTTCTTTCAAAAAGTCTAGGTGACCGAAAGCGTGGCCGGTCTCAGCCTCAGAGGTGTCTCTAAAAAGACCACCGATGTCAGGGTATCCCTCGATATCCGCGACACGCGCGAAGTAGAGGTAGCGCCGATTGGCCTGGGATTCGCCCGCGAACGCGTTCTTCAGATTTTCATGACTCTTGGAACCTTTTAAGCTTTTCGCCACAACTAACCTCCGTTAATAATAATTGTTACTATTACTATCTAGTACCTACGCTGTTGTCAAGCCCCGGAGATTCCTTTTGGAGCTCTCCTGGATAATTGTTTCGCATGCATGCGATACGGGCAAGAGTCTAATGAACTTTTGTTGCGAAACTTCGAGAGTTTTCGTCAACATTTTGCGGATTTTCTTGGTGATGTCCAGCAACCTATTCGTTGGGCATGGCTTAGCTCTTCCTGAATTCGCGGTTGTTCTTGGGTGCAGTTTTCGCCGGCACCATAAACTTTTTCTTTGTTTAGGCGTTCCCTTCTGATATCTTTTCACATAGAAACGAGAGGGCTTAGAATGATCTCGATCGAAGAATTCCGGAATATCGAACTGCGAGTCGCAACGGTCAAATCCGCCGAAGCTCATCCCAATGCCGACAAACTCATGGTCTTACAGATCGAGCTTGGCAGCGAGCAGCGCCAAATCTGTGCGGGAATCAGAGACTACTACACCCCGGAAGAACTTATCGGTAGACAAATTGTCGTGGTCGTCAATTTGGA
>DASQUN010000400.1:0-6962 GCA_035641275.1 Candidatus Udaeobacter sp.
GCGGCGACCCATTCTACGTTGACTCTGACAAGGCGCGGATGTAAGAGAACGGAAGGCGCCCGTAGTGAAAAGGATATCACGAGGGTCTCCGGAACCCTAAGTCCGAGTTCGATTCTCGGCGGGCGCACCAATTGATTCCAAAGAGAAATCTTGCAATTTTTCATCGCGCGTAACGAACAACGGTTGCCCAATGAATGTTGTTGTTTGCGGAAGAAAGCACATAGCTTCTGATTCATCTCTTGGTTGCCGATGCCGATAAGGTTGTTCGCGAGTTCATGCATCATTATGTTTGTTAAGGATTACCTGTAACAGGCGCATCACGCCTTCGCGAACCAGCACCCGAGCCACGGACAAATCCTCAGTGGGATAGCAAGCAGATGGCACATCTTCGAAAATGCTCTTCAAACATTAGCCGTCCACATATCCAAAGAGAGTTGGGCAACGGTTGCCCAAAAGAACCTGCTGTGCTGACTACAAAGTACGTTTGCTTTTTTCCGGCAACTCCATCGTACGGCTTTACTGGATGACAGCATCCATGTTATGAACACACGGTAAAAAACAATCCGCGCAAAGCGTCTCTTCCTTCACATGCCTCGTCGACGATCGCCTATGGATCGCAAAACCGCTCCAATAGCGCACCCAGAAATTGACGTTCCCCCCGCTCACGACTGGAGAACCACCGATACGGACGAGATCAACAAGCGACGGCTCCGCGCTCGGGTCGAACCGCTCCGCGTTTCCGAGACAGCAGGCGATCACCCCATCTTCGCAAACTTCCGAGTCAGTTCTGGAAGCGGCATGGCCTACCCCGTAGAGATCCGCAGTCTGCGCGACCGCCTCTGGTTTTGCACCTGCGTAGATTTCCGCATTAATGGCCTGGGCACCTGCAAGCATGTTGAGGCCACTTTGCATTACCTTGAGGTCCGGCATGGCCGTCGCTTTGATGACGCCCAGAAAAGCGACTCGCCCATGATCGACATCGTCCCCGATCCTGCAGCCGACACCCTTAGGATTGAGCGAGCGCCGACCGATCTGCCAGCTCGATTGCGCCGCCTCTTCGATCGCGATGGCCGGCTTAGAAATAAAGAACCCGAGCGAGTCCTGGAAGAGATCGCTAGGGCTAAGATTTCCAAGCTTCGCATCTCCCAGCAAGTCTTTCCGTGGCTTCAGGCGCGACAGCAGCTCGATGAACGCAAAACCTTCCTCCGAGAATATGAACAGAAAGTCCAGTCCGGGGAATGGCCCGCGCAAGAAACCCTGGCGCCGCTTTATCCATACCAGCGCGAAGGGATGCTGCACCTTGCCTTCAAAGAGCGCGCTCTCTTAGCTGACGAGATGGGGCTCGGGAAAACTATTCAGGCCATCGCAGCCTGCGCTCTGTTAGAGCGTCTGGGAAAGGTGTCTCGGGTTCTGGTAGTTACTCCTGCGTCTCTTAAAACCGAATGGGAAGAGCAGATTCTACGCTTTACGAATCTTTCTTATCGTCTGGTGTTTGGCGCGCGTAAGACGAGACTTGGGCTTTACGCCTCGCCCGCTTTCTTCACCATCACGAACTACGAGCAGGTGGTGCGCGACGGCCTCGACATCAATCGAATCCTCAAACCTGCTGTGGTCATCCTGGATGAGGCCCAGCGCATCAAGAACTGGACTACCAAGACGGCTCAGGCAGTGAAGCGGCTGGAAAGCCGTTACGCCTTCGTACTCACCGGAACACCCATTGAAAACCGCATCGACGAGCTTTATTCGCTGATGGATTTCCTTAATCCCGGTATCCTGGGGCCGCTGTTCCGCTTCAATCGCGAGTTTTACGAACTTGACGACCGGGGAAGGCCGATGGGCTACCGCAACCTCGACCAGCTTCACGCCCGGGTCCGGCCATTCATGCTGCGCCGGCGCAAAGCGGACGTTGAGACGGAACTGCCGGATCGAACGGACCAAACCTTTCTTGTTCCCCTTAGCGACGAGCAGAAAAACCGCTACCTGGACCACGAAGCACAGGCGGCGCGCCTGGCGAGTATCGCGAAACGGCGACCGCTTACCCCGCAGGAGTCGGAGAAACTTCTCCGGGAGCTCGCCATGATGCGCATGATCTGCGACACCAATTATATCCTCGATTCTAAGGAGTGCGCTTGTCCCAAACTGGCGGAACTGGAAAAAATTCTCGAAGAGTGCCGCGAGAACAGTGATGTGAAAGTCCTTATCTTCTCGGAGTGGGAGCGGATGCTCAAGCTAGTCCAGGGCCTCTGCAGCCGCTTGCGGCTGGGCTATGCTCTGCACACCGGCTCGGTGCCGCAGCTTCGCCGCCGCGCTGAGATCCAGCGCTTCAAAAACGATCCGGGGTGCCGAGTGTTCCTGAGCACCGATTCCGGCAGCACCGGACTCAACCTTCAGAGTGCCAGTGTGGTCATCAATTGCGATCTCCCCTGGAATCCGGCACGGCTGGAGCAACGGATCTCCCGCGCCTGGCGCAAGCATCAGACAAAGCCGGTCACAGTCATTCATCTCGTTTCCGAAGGAACTATCGAGCAGAGAATGATCCGGACGTTAAAGGCAAAACAAGTTCTGGCGGAAGGAGTAATAGACTTGCGCGGCGATATGGGCAAGATCGCGTTCACGGGCGGGCGTCAAGCGCTTCTATCAAAGCTGCAGCAACTACTGGGACCGTCAGTTCGCGGCCTGCCATCTGAAGAACCCAAACGTTTGCCAGTCGATCGCTCACTGGCTTTCGCTCAAGCTGCGCAGGAAAAGCTGGACGGTGCCCTGGTCCGCTGCGACGAGAGCTATCCACTGGAGGGACCTCACTCCGTCCTGCTTGTCGTGGTGGAACGAGATGCAACGCTCTGGCGCGAAAGGATTGCCCCTCTTCACCAAGAGCTTTTCGGGGAGGGAAAGTGGGACCCACTGGCGCCGGTTAAAATCGAGGTCATCGATAGAGCCACGGACCAAGCGCTTCGTAGACTGACCGCTGCTGGCCTGATCGCCCCTTCAACGCGAGCCATTCGCAGCCTCTACCCCACGGCCGGAAACGGCAACGGAGCCGTGGCGCTTTCAGAGGAAGAGCGGCAAAAGGCCACTGCGCATCGCCAGCAGGCTTCGCGGAAACTCAAGATGGCAAACTTGCTTGAAGCAGGAGCGCTCAGCGAAGAAGCCCGCGACGCGCTGCGAGAAGCCACGCTTTGGACTGGAAGGGCGTTGGCTGTGGAAAACCGGCTGCCCGAACCCGCCGCAATTGAAGAAAGCCTCCGTCCACCCTTGTCCCTTCTGTGGGAAGAGGCATTGCCTACCCTGCATGAACTAGCTTCCACTCCTTCATCGCCGACAACCCGCGTAACGGAGATTTTGCAAAGACTGCTCGAATAGAATTCGGACCGCGACTCGGATACCTCCGACCGAAGTGCGATAGCCTCTGTCATTCTCACCCGGCCTTCCGTATTCCAACTTCGGCAAAAAGGGCGGTGTTGAATCGGCTGTTGAACAAGTAATCCTCCGACGCATGGACGCTCTCCACATTCCGGCATGACACCCGAAAGGTATGAAAAGGTTCACCTCCCCTGTGAGTCAGAAAATTCTCCGATGGTGATTGCGTCAAATGCCTTGGCGCAATAGTATTGCGTCATTCCTAACCGAACCTGCGGATATCCTTCGAGTGACGCCGTCGAATAGACGCGATGAAAAGAAATGACGGCCGAGTTAGAAAAAGCCCTCCAAGAGATAGAGCGACTGCGACAAGAAAACGCTCAGCTCAGAAAAAAGCTCGGAATAAAAGTTTCTGAACCGAAATCGGATTACGGTGAATCGGGGCCCAGTTCTGGGGAGCCCGACAGCCGCGCTGTAGAAACTCAGGAATTCGGAACCCACGGCGGACATGGGCTCTCGATGTCTGCCGCCAGCCCCCCTAGCGTTGATTCCAATTTTTCCAGTGGAGAAAAAATAAAACTTTTTCGGACCCTGTTCAGGGGACGAGAGGATGTCTACGCAGTATTCTGGTTTAGCGAACGAACCGGAAAGAAGGGTTACTCGCCAGCCTGCGAGGATCCATGGAGCACGAGGAAGGGAAAAGCAAAGCGGTATCTCCCTTTGACGGATAAAGTCATCCTCAGCCACCTGACCGGTGAGCAAATTGTCGGTGTCTATCCGTTACTCAAAGACGACACCTGCTGGTTTTTGGCTTGCGATTTCGACAAGGAAGGGTGGATGCTTGATGCTCTGGCGTTTCTGAATATTTGCAAAGATTACGGAGTCCCGGCCTATCTGGAACGATCACGGTCTGGGAATGGTGGTCATGTCTGGATTTTCTTTTCCGCGCCGCTGCCCGCCACCTCAGCCAGGCAGTTGGGGATACGGCTTCTCAAGGAAACCATGGTGATTCGCGGAGAGATGGATCTCGCCAGCTACGACCGGTTTTTTCCCAGCCAGGATTTCTTGCCACGAGCCGGGTTTGGCAATCTTATCGCCCTACCACTTCAGAAGAAATGTCGCGCTTTGGGAAACACGGAATTCTTAAATGCTGATCAGTCCGAGCTTCACCCATGGCCGGATCAATGGAGCTTTTTAAATCAGATCAAACGGCTTGGACCTTCTCAGGTAGAGGCATTGCTTGAAAAAATCCCGCCAGTCGCAGTTGGGCCAGGTCATTCGAGAGCAGTATCCGTGTCCATCCGCCAAAGATACCCCACGCCAAAACAAATCCGCGTTCATCTTGGCGCCACTTTGAGCATAGAAAAGTCTGGGATTCCGCCATGGCTGCTCGCTCAAATAAAGCAGCTAGCGTTGCTTCACAATCCTCAGTTCTATGAACGGGAGAAGCTCCGTCTTTCGACGTGGCGAATACCGCGATTCATCAGATGTTACGAAGAGGACGCGAGTCATATCCATCTGCCAAGAGGTACGTTGGCAGAGCTAAAGGATTTGGCGAAGGATGCGGGCAGCGAGTTTTCTTTGGCTGATCACCGGCCGGTACCGGAAAAGTTGAGCTTAGAATTTCTAGGCTTGCTAACGTCCAGACAGACGAATGCGGTTCGCGCAGTTCTCAGCGGCGATATGGGTGTCCTTATCGCACCACCAGGAGCGGGTAAAACCGTGATGGGCTGTTATGCGGTCGCAGCGCGAAACATGCCCACACTGATTCTCGCCCATCGAAAACCCATTTTGGATCAATGGCGTGCCCAGCTAGGCGATCTCCTTGGGCTTTCCTCGCGCATGATCGGTCAGGTAGGCGGTGGAAGAAATCGGCAAACAGGTATTATCGATTTGGGCATGATGCAGAGCCTCAAGCGATTTGACGACCTGGAATCTTTTTTCTCGAAATACGGCTTTATCATTGTGGACGAATGTCACCACCTGCCTGCGTTTACATTCGAAGCTTGTGTAAAAAGAGCGCCGGTCCGTTACATCTTGGGCCTCACTGCAACACCTTACCGTCGCGACGGCCTGCAGGAGATTATCACCTTGCAATGCGGGTCAATCCGCTACACGATGACTCCGGTCGAGGACGCCTTTTCTCGCACACTAGTTGTTCGTGAAACTCCATTTACCTATTCAGAAGATGGCAACCCTTCAATTCAAGAGATTTTCCGCTCCCTCGTCAGGGACCATGCACGAAATGAGTTGATTAAGACGGACGTATGTCAGGCACTCGCCGAGGGACGGCGCTGTTTGATCTTAAGTCACTGGAAGGAACACTGCGAGTTGCTCGCTTCCGGCCTTCGGGAACGCGGTAAGACTCCGCTGGTTTTGAGCGGAACCTTGGGCAAGAAAACACGCTCAGCCATGTTAAGCTCCCTTCAGGACATACCTGCCGACAAAGAACTGCTCATCATAGCCACCGGTCAATACTTGGGCGAGGGCTTTGACTGTCCTCAGGTAGACACACTCTTTCTGGCTTTCCCGCTGTCGTTCAAGGGCAAGCTGATTCAATACGTCGGCCGAGCGTTGCGCGGCCACGAGGCCAAGAATAGTGTGAGGGTCTATGATTATGCAGACACACGGGTACCTATTTTGAAAAAGATGTATACGAAACGAGAAAAGACTTACAGATCACTCAGATTCGCTCCTGAAAACGCTCGAACAGGGGCGGCTTCCGGAACAGCGTTCGACACTCCAGGAATTTCCACAGAACTGTTTCGTTTCGATTCGTAACCGCGGCCATAACACCTGATATCATGCACCGAGAGGTTCTCGCTTTGCGGACACCTCTTGCGTCACCACACTACGGCCAGCAGCTGTCCGGAACGCTTTGAGCAATTCAACCCGCATACATTATCGGCATTGGCGAAAATCGTTCGTCGTAGCTTAGCTAGTTTCTGTCGCGAAACTCATGATTCCTTCGGTTCAAGCTCTCGAAAGTTGAAAAAAGTGCAGCCTTTTCAAGTGGCGCGCATCGTGACACCGGCGATAACAACCAGTTTTGCGACAGAAACTAGCTAGGAGGTTGATGCGGCGTCTTTCCTCCATCAAGCTGACTGCACCCGGCGTTCCGCTGGCACGAAACGAATCTCGATGCGGCGATTCAAAGCCGCGGCAATGCGATTGAGCATCGCCAGGGAGTGGCCCTCATAATCGGCGTCTTCGAGACGGCAAATCACAGAAGCCGTGGTGCCGACCAGTTTCGCGAGTTGCCGTTGGCTAAGGCCCGCTTGGATCCGCAAGTCGCCGATCTTGCGCGCCACCTGATCGTTGGCCCGCGCTTTCTCTAGGCCCGCGAGCCGTTCCGGCTTACCTTCAATATAGCGGCGATGAAGAATTGTCACTGCATCCGCAGTGGGTTTTCTTTTCTGTTTTGCCATGATTAGCCCTCCCTGTAAGTATGGCGCTCGGGATCCAGTTCGAATTTGCGCTTTCTCCGGATCGCCTCCTCAATCTCGCGTGGCGGCACTTCGCGCTCCTTGACCAGCCCGTGAGCAAGAACCGCAGTAACCCGCCCGTGAAAAAAATAGAGCATGCGATAGTTCACGCCCGAAGTC
>DASQUN010000401.1:0-22057 GCA_035641275.1 Candidatus Udaeobacter sp.
GCTGGTCCATGATTTCCTGCGTCATCACGCCGTCGCCGCAAGTAAGAACATTAATGCTATCTCCAAACCGGTGATGGGCACTTTGATGGATTACGCCTGGCCGGGCAATATCAGGGAACTTCAGAACGTGCTCGAGCGGGCCATTGTCTTGGCTACCGGGCGAGCGATCGAGACGGTGGACTTGCCCGAGTTGGCGAAGGAGCCTCAGTCGAAGGAAAACCAAGCCGTTTCCGGCGCTTCTTTAGACGAGTGGATGAGGGAGCAAGAAAAGCGCTATCTTGCACAGAAGCTGGATGCGTTCGGTGGGAACGTCGCTCTGACGGCAAAAAGCTGTGGAATCGGGCTGCGAACTCTCTCGCGAAAAATCCGACTTCACAAACTGGATCTAAAATTCTTCAAACGCAGAACCGCAGTATCCCAAATCAACCTCTCCGAGCGTGCAGACCCGCCCCCAATCTCACCTAAGAATTCCTTTTTATAGTGTAATTCCCGAATCGGCTGTCTAATCCCCATCGTTTAAATTTCATGTGCACCCTCTCGCCGTGCGGGCGGTCGGCCGGAGGTGTCTTCTGCTGCCGCTTTAAATGGACAAGAACTTTGTCGGGCCAATCAGCGATGGAGCCGTATGGGCCCTCTGAAAATTCTGAAAGCTCTCTTCAATCAGTCAAATCCAGTAAGACGCCATCCGGATCGGCCAGCGCGCATTTGCACAGTTTGCAGACCTCGAGATTCTGCTGGCGTCTTGCGCCATCGCGGCCGATGGCGATTTTTCTGGCTGCCGATGCCGGTGCGGAAGAAGCGAGAGCTTCCATATCTTTCTTGATCTGCTCCAGGTTTTCGACTTTGAAACCGAAGTGATCGAGCCCCGCCATTAATCCTCGATAAGAAACCATGTCCCAAGGGCGCAATGCCATCGTCACTTTGCCATCGGTGACATAATAGCTATTGTCGCCGCAAAGGCCTTCGACGGGCTCGAGGTCGAAAACTTTTTGGTAATATTCCGCTAAGTCTGCGGGACGTGCGCTGCGGATCGCGATGTGATTGATCCAGCGGGGCTGGTCCCACCCACCTTCCAGATAACCTTCGCGAACATTGGCCATGCCTCTTTGCGAAAGGTCGAACTGGTTGCCGTCGGGGTCGTGAGTTCTCAGCCCGGCGAAGGGCACATGGCTTTGGCTCTCGGCGACAAATACGTCGGGATAGTATTGTTTGAGGCGGTCCCGCACTTTTTGGATGTCTTCCACCTCCAGACCAAAGTGATCGAGCCCGGCGCTGAAGCCAGGCTGGCGCTGCAATAACGCGAGACCGATAACGCCGTCGCTCAGATGGCCGCGTTCTTTATCATAGTTGCCATTTTGATCGGTCATTCCGGCAGTGATCTTTTTCATGGCGAAGAGAGTCTTGTAGAATGTGGCCATGCGAAAGTGATCGTCGGTATGGATAGCCACGTGGCGGATTTTGGTGAACATCGCTTGTACCTCCTTGGTTTGCGGGATTCTTTTCAAAGATCGGAGTGTCTGTCAACAGCCGAATTTGAAACTTGACTTCTGAGACCCAAGAAGGTTAGCTGCGTAGAAGCCGACTATGACTATTCGCGCCTTTGATCTTCTACAGCCGTATTCGCTCGCTGAAGCCAGTCAACTTTTGGTCCAATATGGCGACGCAGCCCGTCCGATTGCCGGTGGAACGACGCTGGTTATTCTGATGAAACAACGGGCGGTTCATTATCCCCGCCTCGTGGATCTGCAGTCGATACCTGGGCTCGATAGGATCTCGGAGGAACGGGACGGGATTCGTCTCGGTGCGCTCGTCACGCACCGTGCCGTGGAACGTTCGCCTGTGGTGCGGAACGCCATTCCCGTCGTTGCTGAAGCCTTCGGCAAAATCGGCAACGTTCGTGTCCGGCAAACCGCGTCCGTCGGCGGCAATCTTGCGCACGCCGATTATCGTCTCGACCCGCCACCCGCGATGCTCATCCTGGACGCCGAAGTCAGCGTTTTTGGCCCGAATGGTTCGCGGACGATACGGCTAAAGGATTTTTTTCGGGGCATGTACGAAACGGCATTAGAGCCGGGCGAGATTCTCGTCGATATCAAGATCCCTTTCATGCCCCAAGGGAGTAGGGCGGCCTATCTCAAATACAGCGCGCTTTCCGCCAATGACTGGCCCTGTTTGGGCGTCGCTGTTTTGCTCGCCCAAGCAAACGGTCGTTGTCGAGACTTGAGACTGGCCGTGGGTGGTGTAGCAGCGATACCGACCCTCGTACAGGGACTCGAGTTTGCGCAGGGGCAGAACCTGAGCAATTCCGTCGTTGACGAGGTGCTGCGCACGGTTGACGCGCAAATCTCGCCGTTCTCTGATCTTCGCGGTTCGGAATGGTACAAGCGGCAGATGGTGCGCGTATTTGTGAAAAGAGCGATTGCGCAGCTGCAAGGTCAAGCGTGAAGGTGAGGTCATGGCGAATTTTTCGGTCGTAGGTCAATCCGTTTACCGAAAAGACGCCAATCAAAAAGTGACCGGACAGGTACTCCACGTCGGCAACATCGAGATGCCGGCGATGCTTCATGTCGCCGTGTTGCGAAGTCCATACGCCCATGCCCGCATCACCCGGGTCGATAAATCCAAAGCCGAAGCGCTCGATGGTGTCGCGCTTGTCCTAACCGGCACCGACATCGCTAAAATGCCTGGTGTCGATCCTTACTTTGGCCCGGCTTTTCGAGATCAGCCGATACTCGCCGTGGACAAGGTCTGTTTTGTCGGTGATCCGGTAATCGCGGTGGCGGCAAAGGATCGGCGCACCGCCGAAGATGCGCTCCAGCTTGTCGAAATCGACTACGAACCTCTGCCTGCGGTTCTAGACGTATTGGCGGCGGTCAAGCCGGAGTCGCCGCTGGTTCATGATCAGCACCGGCCGGCCCAGGCCTTCGCCGATCTTGCTCACGTGAAGGCCGGGCAAAAATCCAACATCTGCTACCAGTTCAAACTTCGCCGGGGTGACGTGGACAAAGCTTTCGTCGAGGCGGACAGAATCTTCGAGGATACCTTTAGCTCGCCCCCCGCGCAGCACATGCCGATGGAACCCCATGTGACGCTGGTCTACCTGGATGAAAACCAACGCATCAATGTCTGGACGGCAAGTCAAACGCCATCCTACGTCCGCACCGAATTGTCGAACACGTTCGGCATTCCGATGAACCGCATTCGCGTGCGCATCCCGTATCTCGGTGGCGGCTACGGCGCAAAACTGTACGCAAAGTTAGAACCGCTGGTCACGGCGATTGCCTTGATTACCAAGAGACCGGTCCGTTATGCCCTGACGCGAGAGGAAGAGTTTCTGACCATCACCAAACATAAGGTGATCACCAAAATCAAAACCGCCGTCAAAAACGGTGTGATCACGGCACGAAAGTGCGAAGTATTCTGGGATACAGGAGCCTATGCTGAAATCGGGCCGCGGGTTGTGCACAAGTCCGGTTATACGTCGGCTGGGCCGTACCGCATTCCCAATGTCTGGATCGATTCCTATTGTGTTTACACGAATCATGTGCCGGCAGGGGCATTTCGTGGGTTCGGCGTGCCGCAGGTGATCTGGGCTTATGACTCCCAGATGGATATCATCGCTCGCGCCATCGGAGCCGACCCGGTAGAGTTTCGTCTGTGCCATGCTTTAGACGAAGGTGAGACTTTTGCGACCGGGACGCCGGTGCGCTCTTTCGGTATTAAAGAGGCCATCCGACGCGCATCAGAAGCCGTTGAGTGGTCGAAAGCCAAGCCTACATCCGAAGGAAGCAAACGCCGCGGAAAGGGAATTGCGGCGGGCGTGAAGGCGGTGCTTACCCCGTCAATTTCCGGAGCCATCGTCATCATGAATGCGGACGGAACCGTCAATGTCCTGAGCAGCACAGTGGAGATGGGGCAGGGTTCTGAAACCATGATGGCGCAGATCGTAGCGGAAGAGCTTGGCGTTTCCTTTGATCAGGTTCACGTGGTTCAGCCGGACACCGATATTACGCCGTACGACACGATCACTGCCGGAAGCCGCTCTACTTATCATATGGGCAATGCCGTGCGCATGGCCGCGGGAAAGATCAAGGCGGAATTGTTCCACGTCGTCTCAAAAAAACTCGAAGTTAATCCGGATGACCTTGTTGCTGGCGGTGGGCGCATCTTCGTCAGGGGCACGGAAGAGCGGGGGATGACGATCAGCGAAGCGTTCCTGGCGAAATTCAGAAGCCTAGGGACGACACTTACCGGTGAAGCGATTTGTCAGCCCGAGGCGCTACCCATGGACCCGGAGACCGGCCAGTCGGAGAAGTGCACGGAGTATTGGTTTCCGTCCGCGACCACTGCTGAAGTCGAGGTGGATACGGAGACGGGACAAGTGAAGATCCTCCAATTCTATAGTGTCGGCGACACTGGAACAGCGATCAATCCTAAACATTGCGACCAACAACTACTCGGCTCGGCGATCACTCATCTCGGCCTGACTCTCTTCGAAGAAATGATTTTTGACGAAGGGCAGCTTGTGAACGGTTCTTTGCTTGACTATCAGGTGGCTTCCATCAAGGACCTGCCGGAGTCTTTTCGTTCGATTGTTGTCGAAGTGCCGCACGAGACCGGTCCCTTTGGAGCAAAAGGTGTGGGTGAAACGGGCGCTCTGACCGTATCGGCGGCTATTGCCAATGCCATCGATGACGCTATAGGCGTGCGCATTCGCGAACTGCCGATTACGCCGGAAAGAGTATTGCGAGCTTGGTGCGCTAAAAACAATCCGATAGGGACCTAACGGAAATGACTCGCGAGATCATGCTTCACATCAATGGGCGTGAAGAAAGAGTGGCCGTACAAGATGCGGATACACTGCTTGAGCTACTTCGCGATCATTTCAAGCTCTGGAGCGTGCGCGAGGGTTGTGGCGTCGGTGCCTGTGGCACGTGTACCGTGCTGCTCGACGGGCAACCTGTGAGCTCCTGCTTCTTGCTTGCGGTCCGCGCCGCGGGGCGTGAAGTCATGACACTCGAAGGACTTAGCGACGGGAAAGAGCTTCACCCTGTTCAAGAAGCGTTCGTGACGCAGCGGGCCCTGCAATGTGCCTACTGCACGCCGGGATTCGTGCTCTCGGTCAAGGCACTGCTCGACGAGATTCCGAGTCCCTCGGATGATGAAATCCGCGAGTATCTCTCAGGAAATCTCTGCCGCTGTGCGGGCTACGGAGATATATTGAGAGCCGTTCGTGTGGCCCAACTGAAAAAGAAGCCTTTGTAGTCACAGAGAAAACGCCAGATTCCCGCTCTCTTCGCGTCCTCCTACGCCTCCTGTGATTCAGCATTTGTTCATAGATTACAGATTTGTCCCGAAACGGTACTAATTGTTCGATGGGCCGCAAGCGGTTTATCACCGGCCTTTCCTGGGCGTAAATGACGCCTGATAACTATTTGAAATCGTGACAGAATCGAACCATCCGTTGCGCTCAATTGCTGTGGAACTCTGGCATGTAATATGCACGACCGGTTAAGCCGAAGACAACGCGAAAGCTTCTATGGACTCTGTTCGAAATATGCAATTCTCTGTTTCTGCTTTTAGAAGTCTCGACCGACTATTTGATACGGCGAAGAAAGCAACGGTTATTCAACTTCGCTGGCCGCTGGTTATTCTCTGTTCTTATCTCCTTCTGTATTCTCCGAATGCCTGGTTGCCCCAGGGTCAAACTCATGTGCTTCTGGTCTTTTATATCCTGACAAACGGCAGTCTCTATTTTATAGCTGATGAATCGTTTGATTCACCCTACTTCTATGGACCGCTGCTATTCTTCGATACGGCTTTCCTGGCCGCGGTTCTAGCGCTTAGCGGCGGAGCAACGCCTGATTTCTACGTGGCGTGTTTTCTTACGCTCATTCTGAGCTGTATTTGCAACGACTCAAAGGGGTTGCTCGTTGTCACCCTGCTTGCACCTGTGCTTTATGCCTACGTTGTCTTCAATTCGGCCACGACAGTCGATCCAACGGTGTATCTGCGCGTTCCTTTCCCACTCGTCATATCTCTGTTCTATGGGTATTTCGCCCAGGTCGAGCGATTAAAAAGGACGGTGCGGGAGAAGGAAGAGCAACTCAGACGCCAGCAAAAGGCGGCCGACGATATTCGGCGGCAGCGGGAGCGTCTCGAAGCTCTTCACGAGGTCAATGTTGCAGTGACCTCAACGATTGTCCGTGAAAAGATTCTCGAGGCGTTTTTGGACAAGGCGTTGGTTCGTCTTCCTTATACTGCAGCCATCGTACGTTTGCGGGATCCTAAGACCGGAGTTCTCGAAACGGCCGCGGTGAAAGGACTCCGTGCAAAGGGGTTTGAAATCTCGCGCTCTCCAGCGCCGTTCTTTGATCGAGTTGCCGAAATCAAAGCGCCGGTGACTGTGCGGGATGTTTTCGGAGATTCGAGCATCGAAGACGTGGAATTTTTTCGGCACGAAGGCTTACTTTCTTTTGTGAGCCTGCCTCTGATTGCGAACGCTGAAACCCTCGGCAGCGTGACCTTCTTGACGCGAGAAGAACACGAGTTTTCGGGAGAAGAAATCGGTTTCTTATCGACGTTGGCGGGACAGGTTGCGATAGCGTTTCACCATTCTCAGCTTTTCGACCAAATCCAAGAGCAAGCCAGCGAGCTGCGAAAGGCGAATAAGATCAAAGACGAGTTCCTGGGCGTGGTTTCGCACGAACTCAAGACGCCGCTGAACGTGATCTCAGGCTACACAAATATGCTGATTGAAGGGATGCTCGGAGAGATCAGTCCTATTCAGGAAAAAGCTCTGCAAACGGTATCGAGACAATCCAAAGAGCTCCACAACCTGATCACTAGCGTTTTGCAGGTAAGCAGTATCGAAGCAGAAATGCTTCAAGCCGAATTTCAGGAAGTCAATTTTTGGGAGTTTCTCTCCGAATTGCGAGCTTCCTATGATTATGCTCTCCCTAAGGATGTCAAAGTAAAATGGGATTTTCCCCCGGACTTGCCTACCGCTAAAACGGATCGAGCAAAGCTAGGGCACATTCTCACAAACCTAATTAACAATGCAATCAAGTTCACCGACCAGGGTAGCGTTACCATCTCCGCTCACCATTTATCCGGCAAGAAACTAATGGAGTTCAAGGTCGCCGATAGCGGTATAGGTATATCAGCGGATCAAATCTCCACCATCTTCGAGAGGTTTCGCCAGGTGGATAGCTCAGATACCCGGGCCTATGGCGGTGTGGGTCTGGGACTCTACATAGTCAAGAAATATACGACTTTGTTGGGCGGCGTGATCGACGTGGAGAGTAAACTTGGCAAAGGCTCGACCTTTACGCTGCGAGTTCCTTGTGATCCCAAAAAAGCGCCCTTCGTGCACCAACAGCTATCGTTCCCGTGCGAAGCCGAAGCGTCCAGTGGTGGGCTCATTTAGACCCGCCTTTGATCCAATCCAGGTCGGTCAAGCGAGTTTTACCGTCAGATCCCCTCATAACCGCGGGCTGTCCGATAGTGCGCGCGTCTCCCGTTTGAGATACATTCTTACCCAAAGATCGTACAGGTTGTCAGGGCGGAAGACATCGATCTCTCGTCGACCCTGCGTGGTTTGGACGACGATACTGACGGAAAGCTCTTGCCAGGAGATTCCCAGTAATCGCTCGCCTCTTTGTTCCACTAAGGCTCCCGCGGTCCGAAGCAGCTGGGAAAGGCTGTGCCCGTCCGTGACCCTGTTCCCCAGCTGACGTTGGCTTTCTCCTTGCCGTTCAATCGCGTCAATCTCACGAAGGGAATAGCGAAAGCGCTTGCTCGGGGGCAGAGAGGGTTGTGAGACATATTCTTCCTGAGCCTGGGTTCGGGCTCGAGGCTTGTTTTTCCATAACTTCTGCAAGCGACTCCGGCTAAGACGCAACAGGGGACTTGCCTCTACGTCAGTTGTTCCAGATCGAGTCCAAACCAAGTAAGAGTCCTCGGTGCATTCGAGATTGAAGGCTCTTAGACCTACATTCTCCAGGTCCTGACCGATGGCTCTCAGATCCCGGGCATAACGGATTGGCTTAATGGATTTCCCCACGTTGTTCTCTGGCAAATGAGGCTCAAGCGAAGTTCTGGTTTGACCGTGCCGAGCGTTTGCCAGCCTTAGAGTCGCTCGTCGCAGAGGCAAAGCGGTCCGACGTATCCCGCGAACAATGCCGTAGACGGGAAGCTTGTAGCTACAATTCAGGCAGAAACTCGTGACCGAGAGCTCTGCGGCTTTGAACAACGATTTCACAACCGAAAATCCCGCGTAATAGTTGCAGTTGGGGCAGAGACGAGCGCGATACTTTGGCATGGATGTGATTCCGATCTGCGGCGAGTAATTAATTGGAATGAGAACAAAAGTCAAGAACCTGCCTAACTCGCAGTCTAAGGTTTGAATAAATTCTTTGCCGACTGTTCAGTTCGCTCAAGCCTTGAGTCTTTCTGTCGATTCTTTTCACGTTTTGGGCAGGCATCTTCTCATGCATACCGTTTAAGACTGGATCTCCTTGAGCGCCGACTTCAGCCAGTCGGGAGAGGCAACAACCTCCTCGGCTTTTTTATGGTTGCGGTGAAGCGGGAAAGATCAATGACTTGATGACCACCGGCTCCGCGTCGTCTTCTCGAAGGTCGGGTTGAAGAGGCATGATGGCTTGCTTCAAAGTCAACAACAACAACAAAATGTGTGCTTAGACATGGTCCAGATGCGATTTGAGTCCCGCGTTGTCGCACTTAGCCGATAAGATCTTTGCCCGGGTCCTTTTGGCCTCAGCTCCTTCTTCCAGCCGTGATAACCAGTTCGGGCAATCCCGATACTCCCGAGCGCGAATGGCAAGGGCCGTTTAGACGACCAACAGCGGTTTCTTGGATAACGCGAGGACCGAGGCAAAATAATTCTCGATTCTGTGTCATTGAAAAAACTGGACATACGATAGAGCCGATGCTAGTACCCCCTTAGAAATACCAACCTTTACCGTTACGCACGCAGTGACAAACGCGGAAAGTTATCCAGAAGTCTCCATCGTGATGCCCTGCCTGAACGAGGCAGATACACTGGCAACGTGCATCCATAAAGCGTTGCAGGCACTGCGCGGGCACAACATCCCGGGCGAAGTAATCATAGCTGACAACGGCAGTTCGGACGGGTCTCAATCCATAGCTATCAACTTGGGCGTCGGCCTCATTGAGGTCAAAGCTCGCGGTTACGGCAGTGCCCTCATTGGCGGGATCGCGGCAGCACGAGGGCAGTTTATTATTATGGGGGATGCTGATGATAGCTATGATTTTTCCGAGATCCCTAATTTTGTAAAAAAATTGCGCGAGGGATACGAACTCGTCCAGGGATGCCGGCTTCCCGCAGGTGGTGGTAGCATAAGCGCCGGTGCTATGCCTTTTTCGCACCGCTGGCTAGGCAATCCGATGTTTTCGCTTTTGGCGCGGTGGTGGTTCAAATCCTCTCTCCATGATGTCTACTGTGGATTACGTGGCTTTCGGAAAGATTTTTATGACCGCCTTGACCAGCGGTGCACTGGAATGGAGTTCGCAACGGAGATGATCGTAAAGGCGAGCCTCTATGG
This sequence comes from Candidatus Udaeobacter sp., assembly GCA_035641275.1. GTDB lineage: Bacteria > Desulfobacterota > Binatia > UBA9968 > UBA9968 > DASQUN01. The sequence goes on from DASQUN010000401.1 coordinate 9,588, forward strand.
AGCGAAAATTGCGGAAGTCCCGATCACGCTACATCCCGACGGGCGCAAAACCCATGCGCCCCATCTGAAAACGTTCCGCGATGGATGGCGTACACTACGATTTTTGTTGATGTGTAGCCCGCGTTGGTTATTTTTGATTCCGGGCATCATACTGATCCTGGTAGGGGTGGAGGATATGCCTTAGCCATGCCGGGTTTAATAGTGAGAGGTGTGACATTTGACGCTCACACGTTGTTATTCGCAAGCCTGGCAATCCTTTGTGGCTATCAGTCAGTCATTTTCGCGATTTTTACCAAGACCTTTGCGATAAGTGAAGGGCTCTTGCCTGAAGATGCCCGGATGAAGCGCTTTTTCGAAATTATAAACCTCGAGAGAGGATTGCTCGTCTCTTTTATGGCCGTCCTTATTGGCATTGTGCTACTACTTTTGGCCGTCAATCAATGGCGACTGGCAGAGTTTGGTCCCCTCGATTATGCTCAGACGATGCGGCTAGTGATTCCCGGAGCGACCCTTACAGCCCTGGGGTTTCAAACGTTTTTTTCAAGTTTTTTTGTGAGCATTCCGGGAAAGCGGCGACGATGAATCTCTCCGAATACATTCATAGCGGGTATGTTTATAACCGGCGCAGCCGTGTACTGAGTGAGCATTTGGCCAAGCTTATTCCTGAAGATCTTCACATTTTGGATGTTGGCTGTGGCGATGGTTTGCTCGCGCATTTAATCACACAGAAACGTCCAGACCTCGTCTTGACGGGAATCGACGGGCGAGTGCGAGAACGCAGTCATATTCCAGTAGCTCCGTTTGACGGCCAAGTAATCCCATATGGTGATGCGAGCTTTGACGGAGTGATGTTCGTGGATGTACTTCATCATACCCAAGACCAGATAATTTTGCTGCGTGAAGCTGCACGAGTCGCCCGTAAGGTGATAGTGATCAAAGATCATAGTCTTAACGGATTATTTGCTGGTCCGACGCTGCGTCTCATGGACAAAATTGGCAATGCGCGCCATGGGGTCGCGTTGCCTTATAACTATTGGCCAAGGCAAAAGTGGCTCAATACCTTCGAAATGCTGGGATGAAAAGTTGGCGTGTGGACGTCAAGGTTGGAAATTTATCCACGGCCTGCGAGCTTGGTTTTTGACCGGACACTTCATTTTGCCACTCGCCTCGACCTGGACCGATACCTTTATAGCGACCCAACCTAACGGTCCCGCTCGCACAAAGGTCGGAAACCCCACCATATCATTTTGATTCAGCGTCCGCTTGGCAGGCCAGGTAAAGTCGTTCACCAATGGATGAGACGGCGTGAATCTTCAATTTTCCAAATCAGTTTACAATCGGCCGCCGGAAGCGCTCGGGGACTAGCTCCTGATATGTGGCAATCGCATCAATCGCGTTTTCGAAAGCTATCGAGACTGGGCAGGATCGCACAAACTCAGTGGCTATCTGTAATGCTCATCGGTCTCTTGGGCTTCGGCGGTAGTGCAACTGTTGGACTTTTTATCGGTATTCCTGAGCCTTATGTTCATGATGAGTTTAGCTATCTTCTCGCCGCGGATACTTTCGCCCATGGGCGGCTAACTAACCCCACTCATCCCATGTGGGCGCACTTCGAGAGCCTACACATTATTCATACGCCAACCTACATGTCGAAGTACCCTCCTGCGCAGGGACTTGTATTGGCGGTGGGACAGGTCATAAGCGGCAAAGCTATAGTGGGAGTATGGATGAGCGTAGGGCTTATGTGTGCTGCTATTTGCTGGATGTTATATGCATGGGTGCCGGCAAGCTGGGCGCTATTGGGCGGATTCTTAGCCGTCATACATCCTAATCTCGGGATTACCGGCTACTGGGCGCAAAGCTATTTTGGCGGCGCCGTGGCAGCAACCGGCGGTGCATTAGTTGCCGGTGGGTTGCGCCGCATCATGCGGCGCCCGCGTATCCGACATGCGTTGTTGATAGCCATAGGTCTGGCGGTACTAGCCAACAGCCGGCCTTATGAGGGTCTGCTTTTTAGCCTGCCGGCAGGCGCTGTATTATTGCGTTGGATGATCAGCAGGAATGGTCCTACTCTAGGGGCGTCTACTAGACTTATTGTCTTGCCCATTTTTGTGGTTCTCGCCATTACCGGTATGGGAATGGGTCTCTACAATTCTCACGTTACCGGCAGTATCTTTCGCATGCCGTACATGGTTTATGAAGAAACATACTCTAGAGCACCCATCTTTCTGTGGCAAAAACCTCGTCCAGCGCCAATCTATCGCCATGAGATCATTCGTCAGTTTGACGAAGAGATGTTCGACTCAGGATATGCGAAGCGGCGCTCAATTAGCGGTTTTTTATCCGGTAAGAAGGAAACTTTTCGGGGATTACTGGACTTCTACATGGGAAATTTATTCGCATTGCCTTTGGTGGTGATGCTTCCGATAATGATCCCGTGGGTCTTGAGGAATCGATGGGCTCTATTCCCGCTGGTAACGTGTAGCATCGTAGTCGTGGGCTTTCTCATCGAAACCTTCGATGGCATGCATTATGTTGCACCAATAACAGGGCTCATATTTGTATCGATATTACAAGCCATGCGGCTATGGCGATGGCGCGATCGGGTAACTGGGCAATTCGTGATTTTGCTGATTATTTCAGTATCCATTTATTCGCTCGTACGATTTTCGTACCATACGATGAAGAAAGACCATTCCGCCGATTGGCGCCAACAGAGGGCACGCATAGTCCAGAACCTCGAACAAACACCCGGCCGGCACCTAGTAATCGTGTCGTATGGGCCGAAGCATGATGTTCATGCAGAGTGGGTATACAATAAGTCAGACATTGATGCCGCGAGGGTCGTCTGGGGCCGCGATATGAGCAAAACCGAGAATGATGAGCTCTTAGCCTATTTCAGGGATCGGCAAGTATGGCAACTGAACGTAGATTGGGGCGACCCTTCACCTAAACTACAGCCGTACCCACGAAAGGTTCAGTGAATATCCGTGTGGCTAACCCAACTTCCACAATAAAGAGTTTGTGGAATTTCAAAAAGTTTTTGGCATTGTTCAACTTCGAGTTAAGCAGAAACCAGGAAACTATAAACTGAGCTGTTATTTCAAACAAAGCCGGGAGAGGCAACAACCTCCTCGGCTCTTTTATGGTTGCGGTGAAGCGGGAAAGATCAATGACTTGATGACCACAGGCACCGATCCAGAAGATTGGATCAATGCGCCGATATCGATGTAATCGAAATCGTTAAGCGCGATGCCGTCGGTAGAGATAATCGGGTTTTGCATCTGGAGCTCTTCTTCGAAGTGAAGGCCGACGATTCCGCCGATGTCGCCGTCGTTAACTAAAATCAGGGGATGACCTTTCTCCAGAATATCCTTCAGCCCCTCCCGCACTCCAGTGCAGAAGGACTGTAGTCTGGCGAAGGTTGCTGAACCGCGCCATCGAAAAGCGAGAGCAATCGGCTGTCGGGCGTTGAGCAGATCCAACCTGCGCAAAGCGCTTTGGATAGCGTTGCTCACGCCGGCTTGATCGATGTCGTCCTCTTCGAAAGCGAATTCGGGAGCTACCACCGGCACATTACGCACGGGAACAGCGTCCTCCGGCGTGATGAAAATCGTGTTGCCGCTAACTTGAATGGTATACTGCGATGCGCCGATAACCGTTGCCCGAATTCGCGCGGTCGGTTCCATCACCAAAATCCCCAATTGCGGGAGATGCCGGTGAATTTCATCCGCGATCAGCGGCCCTAAATCACCGAAGCTTGTCCGGTCTCGATTATAGATGAATTCCGAAACTCCCCCGGAAAACATGACGGAGTCGATCTCGCCCTTATACGTCAAAGGCGGGAGCCGAAGAAGGCTCTTGATATCCTCGGTGAGAGGGTCTGGTTTGAGCATACCGAACAGCTTGTCCACCATGCCCGAGACCATCGTGCGTAAACCGTCGTGGGGAATTCGCTCCCCGAGTTTAACCGTGACTCCGGCCCAGCCCGCGTGTTTCCGTCCGGCCTCTTCAATGCGGACCAGCGCGCCATCGTCGTTGAATGCGAGGAGGCGCGCGCCGACATCGATGGCTGAGACTTCCTGAACTTTACCGTTGTCGCAGAGAGCAAATTTGCTTGTACCTCCGCCGACGTCGATACTGAGAACCACGCCGCCGGTCCTGGCGGAATGAGCAACGGCACCGGAACCATGAGCCGCCATGGTGGCCTCGAGACCGTCCCCGGCGCTCACGGCAACGAATTTGCCGGCTTCTTGAGCGAACAGTTCTGCAATTGCGCGTGCGTTACGCCGCCGGACGGCCACACCGGTCAAAATCAGAGCGCCGGTATCGACTTCTTCGCGCTTGATTTTAGCTCTCTTGTACTGCTGGTTGATAAACGACTCCAGCGCTTCGACATCGATTCTGGTGTCGTCCACGTACGGCGTAAGAAGAATCTCCGACTCGTTCAAGACTTCACGACGAGTGACGCGATAGCGCGAACCGTCGAGGGTCAGCTCCAGTCGAGAAAAAACCAGGTGGGATGTCGAGGAGCCAATATCCACCCCCACACTGGTGAGCTGAAGTTTTTCTTCCTCCTGCAGATGGCGGTTGGCATTGGAAAATGAACCTCTAGGTGTGGTGCTAGTCATTACAATTCCTAATGGTTGACTTAGGGAAGTCAACCCGGCGCTCGAAGCCCAGAATCCTTAGTAGGATCTCTCGTAGAGCTCCGGTTCCATGCGAGACTTCGCACCTACCCTTGTCAGCGTTTCTTCGAACTCTTTACGGAGAAAGGGGTCTTCTTCGTTGTAGGGTATTGCCGTGCCGCCATCTTTCATATCGATGGCACCGTAATCGATCGCCTTTTCACCGGGACGTCCACGTTCGCGTCCAGGCGCATTGGGACCGAACCACGCCGTGAGACGCAGCGGCTCTTTACTGGCGCCAAAATGCGCATGAAACCAGTTGCCGCTCATCGGTGCCGCGCTCACCATGCCGACGGGCTCATAGTCCTGCCGTCTGATCAATTCGGTCTTGTCGGCTTGCCACGGGTGTGTTCCGAGGCTGCTAGGCCACGTATACGTATAGCCTCTGCCGCTTAGGCAGATGAGCACCGCGGCTGAGCCATGAGCGTGAGCTTTCGAATAGCGGCCGGTTTCATGCTGGCCAATCCATAGATAAAAATGGTTGCCTGTCATGTGTGGTTCGATACGGCGATAACCTGGCGAGCGCCGGTTATCGAGGGGCAGCTCACACGCCATGATGTCCGGAATGATGTTCGTCTGGCGCATGGCCAGCCCCCGCACAGGATCCGGCGCGACCTCCTCTTTATATTTGTAGAAGTCTTCGGTCGGATTGAAGCGATCCTTAAATTGATACGGACAATTGAAAATAAAATCTTCATTGCCGAATATATTCATTACGTTCGGCGCTGTCGTGCCGGCGAGAAGCAGTGCCGGACTGGAAGTGGCGTTGACGATCCGATGCATGACATTCATAGGTATTGAGAAAAGGGAGCCCTTTTGCCACTCGAAAGTGAGTTTCTTCGCGTTGTCTTCGGTCCAAACCTCCGTCGTGCCACGGCCTTCGACGACGAGGTACATTTCTTCGTACATGTGTTTTTCGGCGTTTAGCGCGCCGGCTCCTGGCACTTCGACGACATAGCAACCCCAGAGCCCTTCGGTGCCAAGGAGCTGGATGAAAGTCCCGTTGCCGCCCATACGTTTCCACGGTTTGCGCGGCAAATCTTGGACGCGGCGTACACCGATGTCGCGATAGATCGGAATACCCTGGGCTTCCATGAAATTGTCGTAAGGAGTGTTCGGCCTCAGAAACTTGCCAAGGCCGGCCCTGGTCTTTTTGTCTGTCGGTTCCTGCCACGTTGAAGAAGTTGGATGGTCCATAGCGCCTCCTTCGCGATTTAACCTTGTATAGAATCTGCGACTTGGCAATAGAGGGGGTTGCCTAAGTTCAGCAAATCATTTACTGCTAACTTAGCGTTGGGCCTAGCCCGAAGTCAAACCGCAGCTGAATGCCGCATGATCGTTAATCCATCACAGGGCAAGCCAGCGTTGGAGAAGAGCGGTATTATTCCGCAGGGGCAGGTGCAAAAGTTAAGCGACGGTAAACCTGCCGAACCGTATCGACATCGCACTTGCAGTATTCACAGATTTCGGACAGTTTGCCAGCGCGATAATACGGGTACACCTTTGAGCCATCGAGACACTCCTTGGGCGAGGGAATGCCGAGCGCCTTTGATAATAAATCGAGACTGACATGTTCGCGTCCCCATTTGCTCCATTCGTGCATGGTGTCGAAAATCGGGGAATTTCGGAACCGAGCGAAGGGAATTTCCCGGGAGGGTTTGATCTGATGAATGACCGACCGCTGATAGATGAATCGGAGATCGAAATCAAGCACGTTGTGACCAACAAAAAGATTTGTTTCAGTAGCTAACTTCCAGAAGTTTTGGATGATCTCTCTTTCATCTCCGTCAAGAACCGTCACTGAAGAGTCGGGCGGTGGCTCCAAGGCATACGCCAGACAGAGAATTCGGGCGGTTGCGGCGGAAAGGCTTAGCCGTTTAATAATCTCACCCTCATCGAGCTGCATCTGCGCTTCGAGTAAGCCGCTATGTTGCAGTGATTGGTCGGTCGGTATCGTTTCGATATCAAAAAAAAGGATCTTCATAGTTAGTGAGGAACAGTTCTCCTTGTTTTGAATCAGGCTTTAGTTCAATCGCTGCCCCCGTTCTTAAGAAAATCAACTTGAATGCCGCTACCTCTCTTTGTGAGCTGTGCTGCACGGCCTTTGAGTAAATCTCCGCTTGATGCCGGTAACGCTCTCTAACTTGATGCCAATCCTTAAGAACGATCCGGTCGGTCTTATAGTCCGCGATGTAAAGTAATCCGTCGCGCTCATAGAGCAGATCGATTACCCCTTCCATAATTTGTCCGTCCCAGGGCATCAACAAAGGAATTTCCCGGCCGAGGATATTTGCCGAACGAAGCTCGGCAAAAACGCTGGATCCAAGGAAAATGCTGAAGATTTCACAAAGGTCCCGAAGCGTTGCGCCGGGGTCGGAGCCGACAATATTGGCGGGCTGCTGCTCCATATAACAGCTGAGATCCTGTTTCAGCTTCTCCTGGTCGGCAGAGAAATCTAGCATCGCCAAAAAGCCATGCGCGAGGCTTCCAATCTTGAGGGCGTCAGTCGCTCGCGCCAAGAGGAGCCTCTGTTCGAATCGCTCGGTGGCTTCCACGGCGCGCTCCTTGAGGGCGGTTGGGGAAACGAAGTGTGGTTTGCTTCGAGCCACTTCGTAGCGCTGGCTTCTCTCATCCCACTGACGGACAAACTCGCTCCAGTCGGTCTGCGCTGGACGTTTACTCTGGGCTTGACCGGATCGCCAGGGTGCCTCCTGGGGTTCACTGAGCGTATCGACTTCAATGACTCCTCTGCCGACGGAAACCCGTGCTCGCCGGGCTCCGGCTGATAATTCGCCGGAGGAACGTTGGAGCATCTCGACGAAGCTTCCTTTATCAGCTCTCAGCGCCGGACAGGAGATCATTAAATGCTCTCGCGCGCGGGTCATCGCGACATAGAAGACCCGTTTCTGCTCCTCTTCTTCTCGAATGCGTCTCTTTTCATCGAGATAAATGGCGGCCAAGTTCAAATGATCCTGCGCTCGCAAACCGATGAGGTTGGAAGACCAGTCGTATTGAACCCCTGCTTCGAACCGGCCCGGGTTCGTCGCTCCTCCAGCATCCGGCAAAACGACGACCGGAAATTCAAGCCCCTTGGCTTTGTGAATGCTAAGGATTTTAACCGCGTCGACAGTCTCCTCAGCCAGGGCGCTCTCACCCTCTTCCTCCACCTCCAGCACGCGCCGCTCAAGCTGGCCGACGACGTCCTTCAACGTCCCGAGTCCTGCGCGGCCCATGATGGAGGCCTGCTGGCGGATTTTTTCAAGATTGGCAACCGCTTGTTCACCGCTAAAGGAGCGCGCCGCGAGAATCCGGATCGGAATGGTTTCAAAAATCCGGTTGACCGCATCCGCCACCGAAAGAGTGCGCGTTTCAAAATAGAGACGGTTCAGCGCCTCGTAGAGTGTTCGAACCCGCTCGAGCGGTCTTTCCGCCGCCCGACTGGCGCCTCTCACGACTCGATAGTCAAGCAAGTGTTTACGGTGAAGATCGTAGATTTCCGGGTCGGAGAGACCGCCAATCGGCGACCGAAGCAGCCCGACCAGCGCTGCCTGATCGTACGGATTGCTGACGGCGCGCAATAGATTGACGCCGTCGACGATCTCTTGCGTTGCATAGAAATGTTTTTCCCCTTCTACGACATACGGAATGTCGCGTCGCCGAAGCGGCTCGAGATACAGGTGAACTTCTGTGAGTTTTCTGAAGAGCAAGGCCACATGCTTCGGCCCGACTGCGACCCATTTCCCCTCGGGGTCACGAATTTGGGATTTTCCAAGCACTTCCTCGTCTAGCCAGCGAGCCAGGTTGTCGGCCTCGAGCCGCCGTGCGCCGTTGGCCTTCAGTTCTTCTGGAGATTCGATTCTACACAAGCCGACTTTGCGAAACGAAGCCTGTGCTGCCGGACCCAAATCGTTCTCCTCAATGTTCGGCAACCGAATAGGTACGTAATCAGGCTGCAGGCCTTCCCGCTCGCGGATCAAGGGTTCGAAAATGCCGTTGACTACGTCCAGTATTCCTGAGTGGCTGCGAAAATTCGCGGTCAGGGGACATTCGATTCCGCCCTGAGCGAGGATGATGTGTTGCACCACGTCGAGGTAGCCCTGAATATCCGCACGGCGAAAAGCATAAATCGACTGCTTCGGATCACCGACCACGAATATTTTGCCCGCTTGAAGCTCGACCGACCGCCACTCGGCCGCGCTCTTCCCGGGTTTTTCCGCCAGGTAGAGAAGAATCTCGTACTGAATCGGATCCGTATCCTGAAATTCGTCTATGAGGACGGCTTTGAAAGAGTGTTTCAGCTCTTCGCGCAAATGCTGGTGATCGCGCAGGAGATTCCTGGCACGGACCAGTAAAGCGTCAAAAGAGACGAAGCCTCGCGTGATAAAGCTTTCCCGACACTCCTCTGCGAAAGGAACCAATAGATCCCACAACGATTGGGTCAAGTCGCGATTTACCCGCATTAGGCCGCGGGCCAAGCGACAGAGCCGTTCAAGCTTCGTATAATCATCTTCGGACCATTGGCCGGCCCGACGAAGAGTCTTTTCGGCAAACCAGCGTTTCTCCTCGGCAAATTCGCCTGCCGCAATCTCACCTCGCTCCAAAACCGTTTGCAGAATCCGCAGGGTATGGCGGGCGAAGCAGTCGATTTGGTTGAGATTGTCGGGATGACATTTTATCAGCGCATGGGCTTCGCATTCCCGATTCGAAAGCCAATCGGTCAAAATCGTTTCTGTTTGTTGCCCGTTGGAAATGCCAGAAAGCCGCTCAAGCGGGATCATCTCCGAACAAAGTGAAGAAGCGACCTCGCGCAGATTATCGAGCGAGAGCTTTCCGAGCACTCGCTTCCAGAGTTGCTGCCGGGTTGCCTCGCGGCCGAGCTCCTGATCGAGCCATACCGACCAGCGCTCCTCGAAATGCTTTTTGAACTGGGAGCCGTCGTCCTCTTTGAATTGGGGATCCACGCCGGCCTCTAGCGGATAGAGTCGCAACAGCCAAGCCGCAAAACTGTGAATAGTTGTTATGTAACTCCGCTCGAATTGCCGCAGCGCTTCGCGCGCGCGTCGGTCGATTTCTTCTTTGCTGAGACGATAACGCTGGATCAAAGAGTGAAGCTCGGCGTCGCTCTTGGCCTCCAGACGGGTGGCCGGCGCTTGATCCAACCGGAAGGAGAGGTAGCTCTGCAGCCGCTCCCGCAGTCGAAGGCGCATCTCGTTCGCCGCCTTGTTGGTAAACGTCAGAGCCACCATCTGCGTGATCGCCACAGGATCCGGGTCGCGCATAAGCAGATGCACGAGACGATCGACCAGGAGCGTCGTTTTTCCCGTCCCGGCGCCGGCCGTAACTACAACATTACGATCAAATGTGGTTGCCGCGCGCTCACGTTCAGTGGCATCGGGGAGACATCCTTCGGCCCCGCCGGTCGCCCTATTAGTCATCGGGGATGGTTTTCCTCGCCACCTCATCATGCCGGCGGCTTAGTGGGTCATTGGCCGTCCGCCAGGAGGTTGGAAGGTGGTTTTTGCGGCAGACGTGTGCAACTTCGCAATTGCGACATGCCTCGCCGGGGTGAATGAAGTACAGACCGTCATGAATGCCTCGGATGAGAAGAGCAACCGTTTCTCTCAAGCTTTTTCCGCAAGAGCCTTCCAGATCATCGGCAGAAAACGTTTTTTGCAGGAAAGGGCCATCATCCCACCGGGGCGCCAGGTAGTAAAATGCCGCTTCAAACGCCGTCGGTTTGGTTCTCTCGCGCTCAGCGAATTCCTTTGTCAGGAGAAGATACATCGGCGGCTGGAGCTTTTCCCCGCGGACGGCGGCCACACGCAAATTATTATCGGAGGTCGATGGCCTGTTTCTCATCGTGAATTTGTAGTCAATCACGCGATAGCAGCCATCCGTTTCGTTGAAGTCGATGCGATCGATGGCGCCTTGAATCGGCAAGCCCGCTGCGGGAACGGGCCAATGCTTCGGCAATTGGCCTTTCAGTTTGAGCTCGAGTGCGACTGGGCGGCGGCCTAACCGTATGAGCTCGGCAAGGTCCCGACAGGTCTCCTCTCGGAGAAGCGCGATGATTTCCTCCTGCAAGAGTTCCCATACGATTTTGTATCCTACCGGCTTTTGAGTTTCATAGTCGCGAAAAACTCTTCTTGCCGCGCTTTCGAGCAGAGTGCGTGGGTCTACCGATTGATTTGAACCGTTGAAAAAGCCTGCATCGATCAGCCCCTGAAAGAAAAGCTTCAAAACATCATGGACCAGCTTTCCTCTTTCAGATGAGTCGATTACAGATTGCTCCTCGGGGCGCTTCAGCGGGCGCAGATCGAGGACATTAGAGGCGAAGAATTGAAACGGGCAACGGGCATAGCGCTCCAAGGCGGTGGGGGCTAATCCCTGGTCCCAAAGATCTCGCCAATATTCTGGAAGGTGGCCGGTTATGCCGTCGTACTGCGACAGCTTGCCTTTGGTGTTCTCGAGCAATGCCAGGAGTTTGCTCCCCGATTCGTATAGAGCCTTCGTGCTCGGAAAGTAGCTAAGGAACAATCCGGGGTCCTCTCCTTCCAGGCTGAGCCGAATCGCAAGCTCTTCCGGAAGAAGAAAATCGCTGAATCGAAACGGCTCCACATCCCCTTTCTCTCGAGTGCTGCGAGGGATCATCGTTTTCGATACTTCGATGTTCAGCACAGACAGAGCTCGCTCGAGTTCCGTAAGATACCAGGAGGGTTCAAAAACTCTGCCGGTGTCATCGGAGCGATGATAAAGGCAATAGAGCCGTTTGCTTGCCGCCTGAGTGAGCAGGCTGAAGAGCAGTTTTTCCTCGTCGAATGCCGCAAGCTTTTCGTTGACCTTATAACCGAGCACCGTCTCGATTGTTCTTCGCGTCCGATCCCGCAGAAAGGCATCTTCTCGGATCGTGCGGGGGAATGTACCCTCGTTCAGGCCGAGGACGAAAAGCGCCTGAAATCGTGATCCGCGGGCCGCCATGGCGTCCAGCACCATAACCCCGTCGACGTTTCGATCGGAAATCGGTACGAGCTTGGCTTCCAACGATCGCTGAAAGGTATGGACGAATTGCGCTAGCGAAATTCTTGACCTTACCGCATCGAGCATGGACAGAGCGCTCAAGATCTCGGAAATCGTTGCTTTAATGGCTTGATCCGGCGCTTCAGCCGTGAGCGCTTCGGCGTCTTTCAGATTCAGGTACTTTTGCAATAAAGCCGTCCACGTTTCGACGTATTCTTTCCACGACGCTTCGACCGGAAGGCCGCTCAGGTCGTGATGTAGTTCCGTGAACATCCGCCACAAAATTTCGACTTGTTCAGAGGCGACGCTTACTTTTCTTGTCTCGTCGTCTTCCGTTACGCCTGCGCCTAATTCGAGGTCACGGTCCAGGTAGCGCTTCAAACGCGACCACTCATCGAATCCCCTGGCGATTCCCAGCCGTCGGGTCAAAACGTCCCAAAGATCGGAACGGGGCGCCCATGGCTGCACCGAAACAGCGCAAAGATTAAAAAACGGCGATGAGACCAGATCCACGAGTTGGCTGCGGAGATAGTCCTTAGCCGGCAACTCGAGGAGCAAATTGACCGCTTTGGCGAGAGACGATCGGAGAAGCGGTTCCTCGCCGGAAGTAAAGATCGGAATCCTATGATCGCGGAAAACCTCCTTGATCCAGTCGGTATAGGGTTCCAGAGTCCTCGCGACGACGCCGATCTCGGAGAACGCCAGCTCTTCATCGCGATTCAGCCGAAGGATCTCCTTGGCGGTGGTGAGAATTTCATCGCGTGG
>DASQUN010000402.1:0-3281 GCA_035641275.1 Candidatus Udaeobacter sp.
CCCACCGTCCGGTTTGAACGAGTACAGATTCGATCTGTTCCAATGGTTCTGGAAAATGCGTCTGCAGGAGACTATGGCTGACTTTGCCTATGGCTTCCTCTTTCCTCCAGCCATAGAGTTCCTCGGCGCGGCGGTTCCAGAAGTTGATTCTACCATCTACGGTGCGAGTCATGACACTATCCTTGAGGAGGTCAAAAAGGTACTCATGCTCTCTTCCGACCAGTTCCGGCTGCTCCATCAGTAGCTTCTCGCGAGTGGCCGAGCGCGCGGGTTTACCCGCCGTGCTTTTGACAATCCACCGTGGTGGTTTTAGGTAAATGGCGCGTGGCGCCACGTCGAGTTCTGCTACGATTGCGTTACGCACCGCTGGCTCAATTTCGCGAGCGGCTTTCAAGTCTTCCTCAGTTCCCGTTTCCGCCACAATAATAATGTCTTCCGTGCCCAGATCGGGATTATACAGGCCGAAAGCCACCGCCCGTCCATCATGGATGGCAGGATGGTTGCAGACAATTTCCTCGATATCTTGCGGATAGATATTTTTCCCTGCGACGATGATGAGATCTCTTTTACGCCCGATGACGTAGATCTCTCCATCCAGACAAAAGCCGAGATCTCCGGACCAATACCAGCCGCCCTGAACCGCGTTTTCCGTGAGATCGGGTCGATTATAGTAGCCGCCAAACAGCGAATCGCTGCGAACAAGGATTTCACCCACCTGCCCGTCCGACAAATCGGTGCTATCGGAAGAGACGATCCGCACCTGGTTACCCGGTAGACAGCGGCCCGATGACACAAAACAGACGCTTGCCTCTGCGTTCTCGGAAACGACCACGGCCGAGTGGCGCTCCAGTAATTGTTTCAAGTCGATCCACACACGGCGAGGCTCGCCGTCAATTTCCGATTGTGTGACCGCAAAGACATTCTCAGCCATCGCATAGGAGCTCTTCAGCGCGGCTTTGCTTAGATTGCAAGAACCGTACGCTGACTGAAACTCGTCCATGCTCTGTGCCCGCACCGGCTCCGAACAGTTAATCAGCGCGCGCAGCGACGACAGATCATAATGATTCCGATCTTCTGGACGAACTCTGCGCGCCAGAAGCTGCAGGGCGAAGTTCGGGATCCAAGCCAACGTGCAGCGATGCTCGGTGATCAACTGCAGCATGGTTCCGGGGCGCACTACCCAAGACAGCGGCGACTGCATGATCAGGGGCAGATGATAGACAACCGGGAACATAAAACAGGCGATCAATCCCATGTCGTGGTAAAGCGGTAGCCAGCTATAGACGCGGTCTCGTTGGTTGAGATCCAGCGCCGTTGCAAGGTGACGGAGTTGGGTCAAAACAGCAGCGTGGGACAGCGCCACGCCCTTTTGCAAACCGGTAGTGCCGGCGGAATGCTGAATGAAAGCGCAACCATCCGGGTCCAATGCAATCTCCGGTAAAGGAGTTTCTGTGGAAAATTCCGGAGCGGAAGCGTTTTGGATCAATTCTGTGCCCTCTCTCATCGAGAGATAGCCCAGTAGGTCTGCTGGAAATTCTTTATCCACGACCACCCGACGAGCTTTCAGATTCTCTGAAGTGCCCAACAAACCTGAAGCATATTTCGCCGGCTCAACTTTGAAATTGGGATAAGCCAAAATGGCCGGGACTGCGCCTGCCAGCATGGCGCCGGCAAAAGCAACCATGAGTGAAATATCCTGCGGCATGATCAGGATCGCTCTGTCTCCTGATTGCAGCCCACGCGCGCGGAAGTCCGCGGCCTGCGATTTTGCCGCCCGAATAAATTCGCCAAACGTGATCGTCTGGACGTCGTCTTCATCGCGCCACATCGTCACAAATGGGCGCTCTGGCGGCGCAGCCAGCAAGGCTTCTACGAGAGTTTGAAACTGATGCGAAATCATGGTTCGAGATGGATCGAAGTCGATCAACGAAAGAGGGAACCACTCGGGACACGCGCCTGAGAGGTACCCGCCTTTTTGCCGGGACTCTTCACTTTCGGTAAAGTTTCGTCATCTGGTTCGGCAGCCGGATTTTCAATTCGTTTGCTGTCAAACGCCGCCTGCTGAGTACCCGAATAAGGTCTCTTACCCTTTTTTTGCGTCTTTGGTTTTGCAATGTCGGGGTCTTTCGATGCCTTCGAACGGGCCTTCAATGCTTCTGCAGTCACTGTTGCGGCAATCTCGCGACCCTCTGCATTCCAGTGAGAATCGAGACGATAATAAACGAGCTCGCCCTGTCGAGCAGCCCGCTTGAAGGCTGGAAGAAGACTGATCAGCTCAATCCCAACGTTCGCAGCAAGCTTCCGGGCCGCCTCTTCGTTACTGCTGCTGGTCGCGATATACGACTCCCGTAACCCCAGCCAATTTGCGCCGCTCTCCAGCGTGGAATACTCGGCATAAATTTCAGTGGCTACCGGAATATAGACCATCAACGGAACGATCTGATTTTCCTCGCTTATTTGCTTGAACGCGACTAGGACTTTCTCCAGCGCGCGCCATTCAGGAGAGCCTAGGAGATCGTCCGTGGATCTTGCCCAATGGCGATCCGCGAAAAATATCGTTTCTGTTACGTTATTGGGCAGCCTCAGAAGTGCCACGTCCGGATGGACGAGCTCCGACCCGACAATCCTCTGGAAGCCTAGCTGAAGAGCCGTCCAGCATCCGGAAGTCAACATCTGCCACACCTGTTGGAGCGCTATGCGATATCGAGGAAAGAATCCGCCAAACGCAATATCGCGCTTGGCCAGGCCGCGATTTTTCTGTCCTTTTACCCAATCCGCCAAGTGCCCATCGGTATCGCCCGGCGCGTAAAACGCAAAGATCACATATTGCGGTTTTTTCTTAAGAGCGTATCTCTTGAGGACTTCCAGGAAGTGCAAAGGCCCGTAACCTGCTTTCCCGAGGTTCACGACTTTAAGCCCGCCCAGTTTTTCTTCGAGTTTCTTGGGATAGGTATCCTCGAGATCGTTCCCATACTCAACAAAGGAACTGCCAATCACCGCAATGTCTGCAAAAGCAGTATAGGCTTGGTTGCGAAAGCCTTCATCGTCTGTTTGCCACCGCAGCGTCTGGGGCTGCACATCGATTCCGTACAAAGGTGAATAGGCCCAGCCGCGAAAGTTGCTTATTTGAGCCTGAGTAAAGGGTCTTTCGCGAAACCCTAACACCGGGTCAGAGACGTACGTCAGCCGGTAGTTAAAATAGGGAATCATGTCAAAATGCAGTGGTTTGACGAGCGCGGGAAACAGGTCGAGCAGTAGAAAGATTACAAACGAACCGATCA
>DASQUN010000403.1:0-5615 GCA_035641275.1 Candidatus Udaeobacter sp.
CTCTCCCGAAGCGAAACCGTTTGTTGACTTGATGAATGTCATGCTCGCTTACACGGAATTTGACCGGCCTTATGCCGCGCCCCCGGGCGTGCCAACGGAACGGTTACAAGCATTACGCGAGAGCTTCGAGAGAATGCTAAAGGACGAGGCATTTGCCGCCGAAGCAAAGAAGCTGCTTGACTGGGATGGCGCGAGCTTTCTCAGCGGGGAGCAGCTTCAGAAGAAGCTCGAAGCGACCATCAGCCAACCACCGGAGGTCTTAAAAAGAGTAAAAGAGATTCTAGAGGAATCGTAATTCCGCGCATGAGCCGAAGAGCTACAGGGCTGAATCGCATCCCTGACCGGCCAGGGCGCTCAAAAGCCGCTCCACCGATTTCTTGCCCCGAGGATAAGCGGCAACGGCCACGCGCGTGCAGCCCGCGTTGAAATAACGGTCGATGGTGTTCCACAATTCTGTTCCGGCGCCTACAGCGATCAAGGTGGTCACCAGCTCCTCGCTCGCTTCCACCTCGGCGCGCTCCTCCTCTCCCCGCTCGAGCAAATTTTTGAGCATCAGCAATTGGTCTCGGAATTCCGGCCGCTGCGTTTCGATCATCCTAAGCGGATTGCTGCGGAATCGCTGCATGAAGGTGGAGCGGGCATGGGCGATGGCCTCCCCGCGGTGCTCCGCCGGGCAACAAGTCACGATCGCCATGAGTTCCAGGTTGGCAGGATCACGTCCCGCTTTCCGAGCGGCGCTCAGGAGCTGCTCTACCTGAAAATTCGCAATGTAGTCAGCAGGAACCACGTTCGTGATCAGTCCATCGCCGATTTCCCCAGCCAGCGCCACCATACGCGGCCGGGTGGCACCGATGTAAATGGGCAGATCGGAACGTGGCGGCCGGAAGCCTAGACGGGTGTTTACCCCGGAGAAGAATCGGCCGTCATGGGTGAAGCGCTCTCCGCTCAGTGCCTCGCGGATGAACTTCACGTACTCTCGCAGTCGCGCAAGCGGGGCTTCCAGCGCAATCCCATGTCCCCGATCGTTCCAGGGATGGTGGCCAATGCTGAGCCCGAACATCGCGCGGCGCTGCGAGAGCTCATCGAGCGTTGCCATAGCCATGACCATTTGCAGAGCAGAGCGCGTGTAGACGTTCATGATCGCTGTCCCCAGGGCAATAGATGACGTTATCGTTGAGACGGCTCCAAGCAAGGCGACGGCGTCGTGACCGATATCCTCGTTCAGCCAGACACTGTCAAACCCCTGCTCCTCGGCCTGGGAAGCCAGCGCCAAAATGTCCTGACTGGTCAACTCATTTCCGGTTCCCTCATTTTTGAGGTCCACACCAATACGCCGCTTCATGGCTGAATAATACCCGTCCCATCCTCGTTACGGATCTTCGTGCCGTAGCGCTGCGACAGGCGCGACACTCGTTCAATCACGTGATTGGCCACTTCACCTTCGGCGAGCAGCGGCCGGCCCCGTTGTGGGCGCGGTCTCCCAAAGCCTTGATCGATCGGATAGATTTTTATTTCTTTGAGTTTGTTCTTGCTGAACCGGGAAAGGGCGAACATGTTCTCCCAATAGGCGGGATCGCTCGGATGGCCTTTCTTGCCGCCGCTGGTGCGGGCATCTAAGAAGTCCGACGGCGTGGCTTTGAGGTCCAGGTCGAAACGCTCATACGCATCTGCGGGAAAAAAACCAACGGTTTCATTCTGAAAGATAAAATTTCCGACGCTATAGAACACCGGCTTGCCCTGATAGATTTCGATCCCCATGGGAAAGTGTGAACCATGGCCGACGAAAAGATCGGCGCCGTTCTCGATCGCTCGGTGAGCGAAGTCCCTGACAAAATCCGCCGTCTCTTCGAGTTCCGCCCGCGAGCGCGCCGTGAGCAGGCTTTGGCCACCGAACTCATGGCAGTGAACGCTGACGATCACCCAATCCGCCTGGCGGCGCGCTTCCCGAATCCATCTCAAGTTGTCTTCGAGGTCGCGCGGGTTGGCTTGAGTTGAGATCGAGAAGCTTTTGTCCCGCACATAGCGACTTCCCAATAACCGTAGTTCGGCTTCATTGTCAGCAGGCATTTCTTTGTCGCTGTAAAAATGTTTGCGGTTTCTCTCTTTGCCCATTTCAAAGCCAAGCTCGCGACTGACTCGCTGGAGTTGCTCGAAGGCCGCAGCATCGACGCGGTACGTGGTTTGAAACCCCAACGGATTGACGCCGGGCCGCCCTTTCAGATCGGGCCTCTGTTCACCGGCTTGGTTCCACGGGCGGAAAGTGGCAGTGGCGGCGACCAGAGCGACGCGACCATTTGGCGTATCGAGGTACCCGGGCGCTCTAGCTTCCGCGAGATTGTTGCCGGTTCCCGCGTGCACCAAGGCGGCTTCATCGAGATGGCGGATGTTCGCCACAATCCCGCCTTCACCGTAGTCGAAAGCGTGGTTGTTCGCGCACGAAACCATGTTGATGCCGAACCATTTTAAATCGGCGAGCAGCTTCGGATTCGTCGTCATGAAGGTTCCCTGCGTGATGCCCGGTGTGCCTTCCGCCCAGGTGTGCACGGTACCTTCGAGATTGGCGAAGGCCGCATCTGCGCTCCGCAGAAGCTGCGCAAGCGACAGGAAGCGAGCTTCTTTGAATACCGAAAGCCGGCGCGTGAGCATGCAGTCGCCAGCGAGCGCAATCGTGAACTCACCCTGCTCAGATTCGTAAAGCACTCTTCTCTCCAGTGGCTATTTGTCGCCCTTCGTTTTCCTTGCCAGAGGATAGGCTGTGACGCGGTTGAAGAATGGACGACGATTATCATTGATTTTCAGTGGTCGTCAATGGCTTAAGAAGTCGGCCGTGAAAAGCCCTTTACCTTGACAACACCTCGTTTTTCCAATACAAAATTCTTATCCCCTGATGAGTCAATGATGCCAAACCCATACCCCTCAACCGGGCGGTAATGGTTTTTTTTACGCAGACGCATGGATCACCCCTATTTCCCGCTGCTGGTCCTGTTCACATTTGCCGGGATCGTGGTCCTCGCATTGCTCTTTATCTCCCAGAAAGTCGGCCCGAAGAAGCCTAACCCAGCCAAAGCGGAACCCTTTGAGTCGGGTAATGCACCGAGAGGCGACGCGCGCATCCGTTTTTCTGTTAAGTTCTATTTAGTGGCGATGCTTTTTCTAATTTTCGATATTGAAGTCGTCTTTCTTTATCCATGGGCGATTTACTTCCGAAACTTGGGGATCTTCGGTTTGGTGGAAATGGGCATCTTTCTTGGCATTCTGATCATCGGCTTTGTCTATATTTGGAGAAAGGGGGCCCTGGAATGGGACTGATACTCCATGTCTGACACGAGTCCGACACTCCAAACTATCCAAGAGAAGCTGGGCGACAGAGTTTTAGAGACGCTCGTGTCCCGCGACGATGAGATCGTGATTCTGGACAGGCAGGGGATGCGCGAGAGCTTTCGGTTCTTCAAAGAAGAGCCGGCGTTGCAGTTCGATTTCCTCAGCGATCTCACTGCCGTCGATTACTGGAAAAACAAGCAGCCGCGTTTCGAGGTCGTTTATCAGCTTTTGTCTCTGAAGGGACAGCGAAGACTGCGGGTGAGAATCCCCGTGCCTGAGAGTGATCCGATGGTGGAGTCGCTGACTCCCCTTTGGCGAGGGGCGAATTTTATGGAGCGTGAAGTGTGGGACCTTTTTGGTATCCGCTTTACCGATCATCCTGATCTGCGTCGGATTTTGCTCTACGAAGAATTTCAAGGGCATCCGCTGCGCAAAGACTATCCAGTCAATCAATGGCAGCCGTTGGTGCCGGAGCGAAAGGTGGACGGCACGTTCGTGGACGAACGATCACGCCATAAGCTCCTTCGGCTAAAGCAGACGTTGGGTAACAAAAGCTAATGGCGTTTGATTCTGCAGCACGATGAAGGCAGAGACAAAAGAATTACCCGCCCAAATCATGGAGCTGCAGATGGGCCCTTCCCATCCGGCGACTCACGGGACGATCAAGTTCAACCTAAAACTCGAGGGCGAGAAGGTGCTCGACTGTGACGTTGAGGTCGGCTACCTTCATCGCGGCTTCGATAAGAGCTGCGAACAAGTCACTTGGACCCAGGTCATTCCTTATACCGACCGACTCAACTACGCCTCTCCCCTGATCAATAACGTCGGCTATGCGCTCGCGGTGGAAAAGCTCATAGGCGCGGAAACGCCGCCGCGCTGCCAATTTATCCGCGTCATTATTAGTGAACTGTCGCGCATCTTCGATCACCTGACCTGCTGCGGCATGGCGTCATCGGAGCTCGGCGCCATCACGGTCGGATTTTACATGATCGAGGCGCGCGAGCTAATCATGAGGATCGTTGAAGATCTCACCGGCGCGCGCTTGACCGTCACTTACGTGCGCGTCGGCGGCGTCAAGCATGATCTGCCCCAGGATTTTGCCGAGCGGGTAACCCGGACGTTTAAAATTATTCGCAAATTATTGAACGATTGCGATCGCTTGCTGTCGCGCAACCGCATCTTTATCGACCGACTGGCGAACGTCGGAACGATTTCCCAAGAGACGGCGCTCAGCTACAGCCTTACGGGTCCCATCCTGCGGGCGACCGGCGTCAACTACGACGTGCGCAAGGCATTTCCTTACCTCGTTTACGGCCAGATGGACTTCGAAGTTCCGTTGGGCAGCAAAGGAGATAATTACGACCGTTTCGTCTGCCGCATCCAGGAGATCGAGCAAAGCATGAAAATCGTGGAGCAGGCGTTGCAGAAGATCCCCGTGGGGCCGGTCTGGATCGACGATCCACGGTTTGTCTTGCCGGAAAAGGAAAAGGTTTATAACAGCATCGAAGGGTTGATGCATCATTTCAAGATCATCATGGAAGGGATCCATGTGCCGCCCGGTGAAACCTATTTCGCCGTGGAAGGTGGCAACGGCGAGCTCGGCTTTTATATTGTCAGCGACGGCGGCGGCCGGCCCTATCGCATCAGAGTGCGCCCCCCGTGCTTTATTGCGATGGGTGCCTTTCATGAGATGATCAGGGGTTACATGGTCGCCGATATTGTGCCGACCTTCGGCATGATCAACATGATTGGCGGCGAATGCGACCGATGACCCATGGAATTTGAGTAACGTGGACTGAGTGCCGAGGGGAGAGATGACCAGTCCTCAGCGCTCGCGACTCGGTCTAGCAAAAACATGGCTTTAGAGTTTTCGCCCGAAGCGTACAGGAAGTTCGAAGCGACGGTCAATCGCTATCCCAAAAAAGAGGCGGCGATGCTGCCGGTGCTCAATCTCGCCCAGCAGGAGTTTGGCTACCTCGGCCAAGAGGCGATCGAGTATGTCGCCAAAATCATGGAGCAGCCGCCCGCGCGGGTTCGAGGCGTGGTGAGTTTCTACACCATGCTGAACATGAAACCCGTCGGGCGCCATCACATTCAGGTTTGCCGGACATTGCCCTGCGCGCTTCGCGGCGCCGAGAAGATCACGAGCTTTATCGGGCAAAAGCTGGGGATCGAAGTTGGGCAAACGACGGCCGACGGCAAATTTACACTCTCAGAGGTCGAGTGCTTGGCCTCTTGCGGCACGGCGCCGATGATGCAGATCAACGACGATTATTTCGAAGATCTGACGGAAG
>DASQUN010000404.1:0-2771 GCA_035641275.1 Candidatus Udaeobacter sp.
GCTTAGAAGGCGCAGCGCGGAGTTAACCACTTCGACCACCGAAACCTTCTCGACTTCGGTTACATTGGGCTGAGTGAAGCTGCGGAGGTCGGATACGATGCCGTTGATTCGATCCATGCCATCTTCCATATCTCGGAGAACTTCGCGAAACTCCGCCTTTTTGTCTCCATCTGCCGATTCAACCATTCTCCGCAACACGTAAAGCCCTGTCTTGGCGAAATTGAGGGGGTTGTTGATCTCGTGAATAATGCCGGCGCTCATCTGCCCGAGCGACGCTAACTTTTCCGAGTGAAACAATTGCGCTTCGGTCTCTTTCAATTGTTCGAGGGTGGCCTCCAGGATTTGATTCTGACGGGCAAGTTCCTGCTGCAAATAATGTGTGCTGACTAGATTTTTCAGCCGGACGCTCAGCTCGAGCGTGGAAAAGGGTTTGGTGATGAAATCGTTCGCGCCGGCTGAGAGCGCCGCGAGCTTGGTTTCCTCATCCGCTCGGGCCGTCAGGAGAAGGATCGGGATCGACCGGGTCGAGGTCTGTTCTCTGAGCGCCCGACAAATCTCAAGTCCGTCCTTCTCCGGCATCATCATATCGCACACGATCACGTCGGGTAAAAATTGGCTGGCTTTCTCGATAGCCTGCTGACCGTCTATGGCCTCGATCACACGAAAGCCAACGCTTAACTGAGACTTGAGAAATTTGAGCATGTCCGGCTCGTCGTCCGCGACGAGCACCTGAGGTCGCCCGCTCTGTATGGAAGTCTCCACCGGTCGAATGGTTTCCCTTAGCGATGTCATCGAGGGGTGAAACTCGGCCTGCCGGTTGAGGTTGCTAAGCCATTGGTCCGGCCGCTCCTCTGTTTCGGGTGAGGCGGACTCGGCGTCGCTTTTGACCTCTTCCCACATCTCGTGAGACTGACGGCCCGCGTCACGGTAAGGCAGACGAACGGTAAACTGCGTGCCCTTTCCAATCTCGCTGGTTACGGCTACCTTCCCGCCTTGGATTTCTACAAGTTCTTTCACCAGTGCCAGCCCTATCCCCATCCCTCCATATTTTCTTTGCGATGAGGTATCCGCCTGCCAAAAGCGGTCGAAAATAAACGGCAACTGTTCCTCGCTAATTCCCGCGCCGGTGTCAGAAACTTGCAGCACCAACTCGCCGTTTTGGCCCGCCGCCTTCACTTGAATCTTTCCGCCGGCAGGCGTGAACTTAAGCGCATTGAACAATAGATTGAGAAGAATTCTTTCTAACTTGTCGCTGTCGGTAAGAACAGCGCCGATGGCTGGATCGGAGGCCGCTTCGAGCCGTATGCCCCGATCCTCCGCCGTTTTTCTTATCGCGGTACTGAGGCCGCGCAGGAAAGGGTCGATTGCGACGGGCTCCCGCTTTACCTCCATCTTGCCGGATTCAAGACGAACCAGGTCCAAAAGGTCATTGATGAGTTTTAGGAGCCGCATGCCGTTGCTTTGCATGATGAGAAGTAGCTGCCGCATTTCCGGCTCCAACGCGGAGCCGCGCTCCCGAATCAAAGTTTCCAGGGGCGCCAAGAGAAGCGTAAGCGGCGTGCGCAGCTCGTGGCTCACGTTGGCGAAAAACTGACTTTTAATTCGGTCCAGCTCCACGAGCTTTTGATTGGTTTCTTCGAGCCGTTGCCTGTTTTGGCCGAGCTCGTAGCGGAGCACGAACTCTCGAAAGTGCAGCTGGTTGTAAAGATAGTTGCCGGTCACAACAATGATGCCGGCCAGAACCAAAAAGTAGAAGTTGTTGAAAAATATCCCCGATTCCTTGGCAATGTCCCAAGGGAAGCAAGCGATCAGATAAGAGAGAAAAACCAGGCCTATAGCGATCAAGGACTCGCTCGTCGACCAGTGTACGATCGCATTGACCGCGAGGAGTATGAGAATCAGTCCTGCATAGTACGGCGAGGCTGGTCCCTCGGTCGCGAAAATCATCCACGAGATAAAGAAAGCCGGCAGGATGGCTATCGGAATTCCGAGGAGACGGTAGTAGCGGACGCCTAACGGGGTTTGATGTAGAGCCCATAACCCTGCTCCTAATGCAGAACAGAGCAGCCGCAGGAGCAAAAAATCGGCAACACGCGCTGGATAAACGAACAAATCCAATATGACTCCCGCCGGCATGAGAACAATAACTAGCGCCGAGGCGACTTTGCCGCTTTTGATGCGCTCTTGGCGCTCATTGTCGATAAAGGCCTCCCGGAATTCCGCTTGTAGCCAAACCGGTGCGTTGGTCATTGTGGCTTTCTGACCTCCAGATAGAGATTCACGCCGGTCTCGTCGGATTTGACGCAGGCGCTTCCTGGAGGAGCCCGGTCCGGGATCAATGCCCGCACTTGCATCGAGTTTCGGTGGTTCAAATGCCAGTCCAGAAGATACTCCATGCCGTTTCGTGACGGATTGGAGGCATCCACGTTCGTGGTGACGAGGAGTCCCCCAGGTTCGAGCATATCGTAAAAGATGTCCATGAGCCGTTTGCAGATGCGGTCTGAGAGATAGTCAAACACGCCCGCGCAGTACACCAAGTCATATCTCTGCTGACGCGCACCGGCCTTGATCTCCTCTCTGAGAACTTGGTGGACAGATCTCTTAACGACCTCGATTTTGGTTCGGCGTCCCCATTTGCCTTTGACATCGTCTAGGACCTTTCTGGTGTGCTGAAGCGTTTCATCGTTGAAGTCGAGTAAGACGAAACTCGCGTGATTGCATACCTCATCTTGAATGAGAAAATTTTGGACTTCGCCCGCAGGTCCGCAGCC
>DASQUN010000405.1:0-7187 GCA_035641275.1 Candidatus Udaeobacter sp.
TCTCTCAGCTCTCTTTTGTAGTCCTCTTCGAGTTTGTTTTGCGGCGGCGGCAGATGGGGACCCACAGGGTTGTAGACGAGGTTCAAGGTCAATCCGCTTCCCGCCTGACCGTAACCGAGGTCGTTGAAAATCTTCAGCGCCCGAATGCTCAAGTCAAAAGTCCCTTTGCCGCGCTGGCGATCAACATTCTCCTCCGTATAGCAGGGCAACGAGCAAACAAGTTCCACACGATGGCGGTGAAAAAACTCCGGCAAGTATTCTTTGCCCGGCTCGAAGATCACCGTCAGGTTGCAGCGATCCATAACATGCCGCTTGAGACCAATTGCCGATTCTACGAGGTAGTCGAAAGCAGGGTTCAGCTCGGGCGCGCCGCCGGTGATATCCAAAGTCGGAATCTCCGTGGCCGCGAGAAACCGCAGCACCGCGTCCACGGTTCCCCGGCTCATCATCTCTCTACGGTTCGGACCCGATTCGACGTGGCAGTGAATACAGGACTGGTTACAGTACCGGCCCATGTTCACTTGCAGAACGTCGAGGGCGCGCCTGGTCAACCCGTTGCCGCTTAGACGTAATGTTTCCGCAAAAGGTTGCATGCGAACTGCTCTAGCGAATTATGAACAGCAACTTGAGCCAGGCCCGCAGATGCTTCCTGAAACCTGGGTGACGTTGTAGTCCAGACCCTTGGTCTCCCGTGGATGCCGCCGATGATTACGGGAGCAATCGAAGACATCCGCCTTTTCAGCCGGCAGCTCTTCCCGGGGCGGGATCAATATAAACTCATTCTCATAGGGCGGCTTGGAATAAATCTCAAATGTTTTTTCGCAGACGGCAACGCGCTCGCCGCGGGTTAGCACATGATCGTCGTCATCCACTACCTGCTTCCACGGGCCACGATAAATCACCGCCTGGTTGCGCTCGACGCAGGGCCCTTCTTTGCCTTTATAGGCCGTGACCGTAATGGACCGAAACTCGATGCCTTCCACGGTTCGATAGGGCTCTGAACACAGGTCTTCGATGTGAATTCCATAAAACTTGGCCTCTTCAAAAGCGCGCAGGAAATCTTCTTCAACAAAAGCTCCCGACACGCAGCCGCTCCAAAGGTCCGGATCTTCCATCAAGGCTTCCGGCACTGGCTCGTCGCTGACGATGTCAGAGATCGCCACTCGACCGCCGCGTTTGAGCACGCGGTACATCTCTGAAAAGAGCGCCTTCTTGTCTTCGGGCCGTACTAGATTCAGCACGCAATTTGACACGATGACATCAACGGAATCATCCGGAACCAACGGCTGTTCGTGTTTGATTTCGCCTTCGAAACGTTGGAAGTCTGCTAGATCGGCGACTGACCGGACCGGATATCTTTCCAGATATTGCTCGATCAACTCCAAATTTGTCCTGAGATCCTGAATCCGGCCGCGGCGAAATTCGATATTGTGGTATCCGAGTTTGTCGCCGATAGATTGTTGATATTTTCTCGCCAGTTCTAGCATGGGCGGGTTGAAATCGACGCCGATGACCTTGCCCTTCGCGCCGACGATCTGGGAGATGATATAGCAGGCCTTCCCGCTGCCCGATCCGAGATCGAGAACCGTTTCACCGGCTTTCACGAATCTTGAAGGATCTCCGCAGCCATAATCTTTTTCCAGAATCTCGGCTGGGATGACTTCTAACAGAGCGCTCTCGTAGAACACCGGAACGCATAAACTGCTCTCGGGCTCGCGCGCAGCCCTACCATATCGTTGTAGCACCGCGGCCTCAAAATCGACGCGCAATTCAACCGGGTCGGTGTTCTCCCGAGGCTTCTCCCGTCCATTCCCTCTGGTCATATAGCCTCCTTCCGTAAAGCTTGGATGATTCGCAACTTATAGTTATGGCCTGCCTCTTTCCGATTATAACCGTAGTTTGAACAAAAGGTTCCCGACCGAGGCTGTTTAGCCGTTTAATTAACTATGAACTGCTACTTGTGGGGAACTTTGGCGCATGGAAGACCGTTGTATTGGTTGAGTTTATTAATTGGCATTCACTTCTTCCTCCGCTAGAATGCCGGCGTGAATGGCGGAAAAAAAGCTGGGGTCGCCGAGAGGGAAAGACTCGCTCATGAAGCCCTGCGCCACCTCGACCATTTATATCGTGTCGCCTTCCACTTGGCGAAAGACCCGGACGAAGCTCAGGACCTGGTGCAGGAGACGTTTGTCCGCGCCCTCGCTGCTTACGGCCAGTTCAAGCCAGGAACGAATATGAAAGCGTGGCTGACTAAGATTCTTTATAATTTTTTCTATGATCATTACCGTCAAAAGAAACGGTGGGTTTCGGGAGATGCTCCAACTCACCAAGAACCCGATGCTTGGGAACAACTGCCGGCGCAGAATCCAGGTCCGGAAAGTCGCGTCCTACGCAAAGAATTAAACGCGCAAATTACCGATGTCTTAAAGAGGATTCCCGAGGAGTTTCGCGCTCCTATCCTTTTGGTCGACATGGGAGATTTCTCTTATCATGAAGCTGCGGAAATACTCTCATGTCCCACAGGCACAATCCGGTCGCGACTTTCCCGCGGCAGGAGGCTTTTGCATCAATACCTTGAGGCCTACGTAGACGTCAAGGAGGAATCGAAGCGAAGATGACGTGTGAGGAGGCACAAGAATTCATCACGGCTCTAACCGATCGGGAGCTTCGTGATCGGGATCGAGTTTTACTGGATATGCATCTCAAAGAATGCGCTCCCTGCCGATTGGTTTTTGAGCAAGAGCAGGCTCTGAAGCGAGCGGTGCGCGCGGCCGGAGACGCTCTTCACGCGCCCGCCCGGCTTCGGGACAGAATTCTGTCCGATTCACGCATTTTTCCCGATAAGACCCGAACCGCGTGGGCTTGGCAAGACTATCTTTGGCCTCAATCCTATCTTGTCCGGCCCGCTCTCGTCATTGTACTTCTTCTGATCATCGCCGTCCCGATTTTCTACCGAATGGATTTCAGGAGCCAACCGGTTGCCCTTGCCGCCCTGGAAACTTACGACCTCTTCAGTGAGGGCGACCTTCCTGTGGTCAGGGCCAAGACTGCGGATGAGATCAAAGAGCAACTGATCCGCGCCGTGGGCGGACGCTTTCAGCCCATGGGTTATGATCTCGCAGCCATGAGCTTACGGCCCGTAGCCGGAGCGGTTCGGGAGATACAAGGCCGAACGATCCTCATCGCCATCTATCAAGGTCCAGGAGGTTCTCTTTTCTGCTACACCTTTCTAGGCTCAGAAAAAGACGCGCCGCCGGGCGCAGCTAGATTTTTTGACTCGGAAAAAAAGATGAACTTCTATGCGTTCTCCCATGGCAAAGTCAACGCGGTCCTTCACCGGGAGGACGACATTATATGCATCCTAGCCTCAGAGATGCCGATGGAAGAGCTCTTAGCTCTTGCCAGGTCCAAAGCGAGGCCGAATTGAGATCGATCTCGCCTGGCCACGCCCTTCGCCGCTCCAGCCTTACCGTTTAAATAATGCTGCGCCTGCCTCTTAAAGCTGTTCTCCCGTCATTTTGAGACGGCTGTTTGAGCAAAGCCAGCAAGTGCCTTCCGCATGTTTTCCACAGCCGGGCACTGCGATACGCCATGGCGTCTTGCTAAGAATTCAGGATCGTTGTAGCCGAGCCATACCTGTCCGGACGCATCTTCCCAGACGAGTGCCTTGACTGGAAGATCGATGCCGACTGTTTGGTTGCATTCCATGAATGGGGTGCCACCCTGCGGATTACCAAAGATCAACAACTCAGTTGAGCGCAGTTTCATCCCTACTTTCGCCGCCCCCGCCGAGTGATCGATGCGCGCAAATATCGTCATGCCTTTCTGCTTAGCAACGGTTTCTAGGCGATCCATTGTGTCCTTCGAGCTATGCGGACTCTTAACAGTAATTAGCCCGTCCGCACCCCACGCGTGAGTCGAAAAGATAAACACCAATGCAACAACGACTGCTTGGATAATTTTCTTCATAGTTAGCTCAGCAAAAATCCCCATCAACGGCCCAGGCGTTTTCACCCATAAAGAAAATCGTGACCCGATATGCCCGTGGCATCGGCCAGCCGGTCATTAAAATTATAAAGGCAGATGACATGGATGATATCCAGAACGTCTCTGTCATCGAAGCCGTGCCCTCTGAGTATTTTGATATCCTCCTCACTTGCGGTCGAAGGTGCGACCGTGAGTTTCACGGCGTAGTCGAGCATCGCGCGTTCAGCCGGTGATAGCTCCAAGCGGGTATAGTCGTGTCGCATCCCTTCAACCAGTTGATCATCTTTGGACTCGGCACGGAGAGCCTCTCCGTGGGCGGTCGTTCAATAGCTACATTCGTTCGTCGCCGATACCACGGTAGCGATCATCTCGCGCTGGCGCCGGGTGATTCGCGATTCGCCGCGCATGATGCCGACGTCGAGAGCGCGCCAGGCAGCGAGCATGTCGGGATTGAGGCTTTGAACCTGCCGGATCATGGAGACTTTCCCGCGCGCCGCAGAAGGACCCGAGCCGGATTCATAAACTTCTTTGACTTTTCCTGTGGCCTTTGCAGGGGGAACAATTCGAATGTACGGCATGGATTACTCCTTTGCAGGTTCACGCGTTAGTTTAGGTGGATTCGTCGAAGACGAACCGGCAACCGCTTCAATTATTTCATAGCGACAGTCTGCTTTTTCCGGGATGCTCCGCAATTGTGCGACAATATTCTCCGCCTCGCCACGGGAATAAAAGAGCCCCACCGTGCTGACTTCGCCGTTGGGGCGTACTTCATTCACGTAAAGTTTTTCCATCGAAACGCTACCACGATTTCGGCGTCTTGTAGCCGACCTGTTTTCGTTCCTTCATGAATGCTTTATAGGTTTCCGGATGTGATTTTATGATGTAGGGGCACACGTCCACGCACAGATGGCAGTATTCATCGCGCAGCCGCGAATACGGGTAGCACTTCTCCAGATCGATGAGCCAGCGTTTAATGCCATGCGTCATGACATGCTCTTTTGGAATGGCATCGCCGGGACAGTTGAGTTGGCAGACGTTGCAGTTCATGCAGAAGGCCTGGACGCCGAACTCGCGGGGCTTATCCTCCGTAAGGGGCAAGTCCGTAGTGACGAAGCCGGGGCGAAAACTGGCGCCGTATTTTTCGTTGATCAAGCTGCCATGGCGACCGAGCTCACCGAAGCCCACCTGGTAAAAGATCGGAATAGCCTGGACCTCGCTCCCACCATTATGGTGAGCCCGGGCGGGATAGCCGAGGTTGCGCACGTGAGCGGCGAGATCGGTTGCGATCTCTGTGCACTTGGCATAAGTCCGCATCGCTTCCTCTTCGACGGCGTTGGCACCATGGGGAACCTTTTCATAATCTTCGGCCACGCAGGCGACGATCACGAACTCATGGGGCACATCCTCGCCCAGGTCAATCATGTGAGGCTGCAACCGGCACACGCCCACCATACTCGCGCCGAAGTCCATCGCTTTGGCTTTGATCTGTTTCGTCATCTCCGCCGGATCCTTGACTTCGACACGTCGTGGGTCAACCGGACCGTCGCGAAATTTTGCCAGCTTCACCCAGCTATCACGGTATGCTTGAATCTTCGGAGTCGCGGCCGTGTAGTGCTGCGCGGTCTCCAGCCCCAAAGCGTGAACCATTGAGGCTAGTACTGGATCGGCCATTCCTTGTTCCCGTCTCGGTGTCGTTCCGCGCATACTAAAGAACCTCGTCTTTGATCATCTTCACAGATACCCTGTCATTGCTGCAGCATCCCGTTCATTCCGTTTGTTCCTCTGTCCAGGAATCGTCGTAAAATTCGTGCGGATTGAAGTCAAGAACCAATCCTTTGCGCTGCTTTAATAGCTTATCATAGATCAAACCGCCGATCGCGGCGGCTCCTATCCCCCAAAAGGCGCAATTCTTAAAGTAAGTTATCTGGGACTCGTCGGTTCGCCCGCTTTTTTCGCCTCGCATGACCTGCCCGGCATCCACGATTTTTCGCGCAATGATGGGACGATCGAGCGAGGCTTCCCAAAACACGGCTGTCTTGTCCAACTCCTCCTGCCCCCACACATTTGTCATCAATACATCGGCCCTTTCCAGGGTCCGATCGTCAATCTCGCGCCGCATTTTATTGACAAAACCTCTTTTCAACAATCCGATATTGCTCGAGACAATCGAGGTTACATGCTGGCCCGGAACCAGCCAATTGCCGTCAAAAACGGGAACATTCGAATTGGTTGCGCAGATGATCACATCAGCTCCGTCAACCACCTCTACCGGCGATTCGGCGGGGACAACGTCGATGCCCAGAATCGGGCTCATTTCCGCCGCGAACTTTTCTCGATTCTCTCGCGTTGGGCTGAAGACGCGGGCTTTCTTTATCGATTTGCGAATGCACGTTAGCGCCAGTAGATGAAACTTGGCCTGGTCCCCGGCGCCGAAGATTCCTGCGACCTCGCAGTCTTTGCGAGCGAGGAGATCGGTGCCCACCATCGATGCGCAGGCTGTCGGCATCGCCACGACGCTATTCGCATCCGGCAGCTCCTCGGGATGCATCTCGCCGACCAGAATCAGTTTCAGAGCTGCCGTGTCGCTGTCATAAAGAACAAGAACCGGCCGGCCGCGGCGCGGATATTTTTGCTTGTCGCCAAAAATTCGCACCAGCTCGGCGTGGGTCATAATCCCGGTCGTGCCATAACCCGGCGCTGCCCCCTGGTGAAGCGTAATTCTGACGTTTTTAGGCGTGTGCGTGCGGCGCCGAAGCTCCGCAACGAGAGGATCCTGCGCCCAATTCCGAAAAGCTTCGAGCATGGCATCGACCGCCTCCGACATCGTGAGAATGCCGCGGTGGTCATCCGGTTTCGCTAAAATCGCCGTTGTTGCCGTCATTTGACGTTCCTCAACTTCGCTTACTCGGGAATTTCGACCGTGACATCGCCCAAAACGCGCGCAACGCACCCCAACCTGTCGTTCGACCCCGCGTTCATCATTTCGAGCGTCAACTCCTCGTTTTCTGTTTTTTCGCTCAGATGCTCTTTGCCGGAAAGGATCTTTACCCGATCCGTGCCACAAATCGCTTCTGTGCAGTCGTGTCGAAGCTGCAATCCATTTTGGATGGCCGAAACCAGGATCGTGGTTCCCGCCGTCACTTCAAAAGACTGCCCGCGCGGCATGAAAGTCACTTTCGGCATAGCTCACGCAGCCATGC
>DASQUN010000406.1:0-4711 GCA_035641275.1 Candidatus Udaeobacter sp.
AGAGGTCGGGCTAAGGCCCGTACGATTAGAATCATCACCCATTGGGGCTGGCGCGGTGGTCATCAAAGGCACGGGCTTATCGCCCGAATTATTCATCGACCGAGGAAAAACCGTCACACAATGTAAACCGAGAGACAAGCCCTTCCGGCCGCGGTCAATAGGCCTCTACCTTGTCGGCCGCCACCCGGCTGAGCTCACGACGAGCCTGGAGGAGTGAAGAACACAACGGATGTTCAACGTTCCACGTTCCGGGCTCAACGTTCAATTCGTTCGACCTTGAACCTTGAACTCTAGACTTGTGCTCTCGATCCGGAGGGCTCGCCTCTCGGTCTCGCGCGCAAGAAGGGAAGGCCGGGGCGATACGAAAGCCGGCGCACCGAAACGCAGCCGTGTCAAAGAGCAGAATATGTTCGGATTAACCCCAGTGACCGGACACTTGATAATCCAGGGATACGCCTGCTTGCCGGCCAGAAATAGTGAAGGAGGTCGCGGGAGGTTTCGTGCGATTGGGGGAGAAGGCCACGGAGGTATTGCGCCGGCTTGAGGAGCAGCCCGGCTTTCCCGGTGCGCAACAGCATGAATAATCCGCGCTCGCGCGCTGCGATGAAGGATGAAGGAGGGAATTATGATCCGTTCACTTTTTTATTCGGTAGGCCTGGGGTGTGTCGCTGCGGCTGGCATGCTTGCGCCATTGCCGGCCAGTGCTGCGCAGGACACTAGCTGGCCGACCAAGCCGGTGACGTTCATCGTCCCGTTCCCACCCGGTGGCTCGGTTGACCCGCTCGCGCGCCTGGTAGGCGCGCGGCTCAACACGGCGCTCGGCCAGCAATTCATCGTGGACAACCGGCCGGGCGGTTCGGGCTCGATCGGGGCGGCGGCGGCGGCCAAGGCCAGCCCGGACGGCTATACGTTCCTGTTCGTCTTCGACACCCACGCGGTCAACCCAACGCTCATTCCGAAGCTGCCCTTTGATACAACCAAGGACCTGGTGCCGGTGATGCTGGTCGGCACCGCGCCGATGGCGATCGTCACCCATCCGAGCAAACCCTACAAGAGCTTCGGTGACATGATCAAGGCGGCGAAGGCGAAGCCCGATACGCTGACCTACGGTTCCATCGGCAGCGGCAGCCTCGGACATCTCACGATGAAGCTGCTCGAGCAGGCGGGAGGCTTCGGGGCCGTGCACGTGCCGTACAAGGGCGGCGGGCCGATGATCGTGGACGCGACCGGCGGCCACATCGAAAGCGGCATCGCCTCAGTTTCGGTGCTCGCCTCGCATGTGAAGGGTGGGAAGCTGCGGGCCGTGGCCGTCACCGGCGACAAGCGCTCGCACGCACTGCCCGACGTCCCAGCGCTGGCGGAGCAGGGCTTTCCCGGATTCTCGGCGGGCGCGTGGTGGGGGATCTTTGGCACTGCCGGCACACCCAAGCCCATCCTGGACAAGTTTCACGCGGAGCTCGTGAAGGTCTTCAACCTGCCCGACGTGCGCACGCAGCTCGCCGATACCCTCGGCATGGACCTCGTCGTAAGCAGCCCCGAGGGGCTGCAGAAATTTCTCCTCGCCGAGATCGCGCGCTGGGGAAAAGTGGTGCGCGATCACAACATACGAGCCGATTGAGGCGTGAGCCGTTATGCCCTCATGAGAAACGCGCTCATCGCCGTCATTTCAAATTAGCTTTCGACCGGGTGGATGCCGAAGGTTCGAGCGATTGCCAAAGAGGGAAAGAATCTGGGAAAGTCCTTATCTGGGTCGCTTCAGTTTCTAATCTCAAAGATCAATACGACGCGCAAAGAGTCGCGTTATTTTTCAGGCGGGCGGAGGAAGAGGCTCAGGAAGGCCGAGACGACCAGCAGGCCGATGAAGATGCTGAATGAAAGGAAATAGCTTTGGGTGAAATCGAAGAGGAGCCCGAAAAAGGGCGGTCCGCCGGCGCTGAAGCCGTGGGTGAGGAACGAGCCCATGCCGCGTATTTTTCCGAGCGAGATGCGTCCGAAATAGTTGGCCCAGATCATTTCCGCCAGGATGGAGGTTCCGCCCATGCCGATGCCGTATAGAAAAAAGCCGGCGTAAAGGGATAGGATCCCGGGACTGGAGAGGGCCAACAAGACTCCCGCGGCTTGAATCAGAAACTTGGCCATGATCAGCCTGCCAATATCTGAGCGCTCGGCGAGGAGCCCCCAAACCATGGGCGTGCTGAACTGCATGAAAGCTATGATGCTCATCACGAGCGCTGCCACCATCGCCGGATGGCCCTGATCGCTCACGAAGGCGAAGACGTGAAGGTTCAGTCCGCTCACGCCGATGTGGGCAACGCCGAAGGTGGTGACGATGAGCCAGAAGGCCGGAGTGCGTAGCGCTTCGCGCCGGCTCCAGGCGACGTCCGAGACTGCGCTCCGCGCTCGAGCGGAACCGGCCTCGCTCGCATTCGCTTCGCTTTCGTGTCGAGCCCCGGATCTTCCGTCGGGCAGGAGCCCCATATCCTCCGGGCGCCGCCGCATAAAGAGCAAGGCAGGGCCGACGACCAACCCCACTGTAAGCAGCCCGAAGACGACCCAAGCGGCGCGCCATCCCGCATGCACGATGAGTGAGGCGGCCAGGAGAGGCATTCCGACTTTGGCGAAGCCGTGACCCATGCTTGCCAGGGCGAGCGCGCGGCCGCGCATGCGGACGAACCAGCGCGAGATAGAAACATTCACCACCATCTGGCCCATGAGCGCATCGCCCGGACTGACCAGGAGCCAACGGAAAAGCAGAAACTGCGAAAAATCCCGCGCCTGACCGAGGAGGAGGAAGCCCGCCCCTGAAACCAGAGCCCCGGTGGCCATGAGCCACCTTCCGCCATGCCGGTCTATGAGAGTGCCGACCAGAGGCGCCGCCACCGCGCCGATAAGGATTTCTCCGGAGCGAATGAGTGAAAAAACACCCCGGGAGATTCCCAGGTCGTTCGAGAGGGGTTTGAGAAAGACGCTCAGGGTGCTCGATATCGAGAAGGCGGACGCGATGTGCGCGAGAAAGCCGACGGCGACGATCGTCCAGCCGTAAAAAAACTTTGACTCGTTGGTTGCTTGCTCCGCGGTGCTCGTCGATCGCACGTCTTTCCTTGTATCAAGTTTCGGATCGCGACTACAAGGCGTTGTGGTTTAGGATGGGGCATTCACGCCGGGTCAACGATCGGAAAGTGAGCGTGATCGCTGATGGGTCACGCATCGTGAGTGGAGGAAGGATGAAATCTTCGTTGCACAATTCTTTGATAAGCTAGTTTCAAGCGACGAACCTTTACAATTATTAATGAGTTAGTTCATTAGCATGTAGACACCTGATATCTATCGACCGAGGCCCGAGCCCTTCCGAGCGCGATCAATGGGTCTGCGGCTTGCAGGCCGCAGCCCCGTCCTCTCTGGTGGCTATTCCGACAGCCCCGACCTGAACGTCATCTTCACGCTCGTGTGCCCGCGCTCTCCATGACACGGTCTCGGTCGTTTCGTTGCTACTTACTTACGAACTCCTTCGTCACTTTTGGAATTCTCTTCTTCCGCTCTCACGGGGCGGACTCCGAAGGGTTCCGAGCGATTACCGAAGAGGACCAGCGGGCCGGTGCCCACGTTGACGAGCTGGTAGTAATCTTTGGCGGGAAAGAAAACGATGTCATTTTTTTCAATCACCCGCTCGTCCCCTTTGATTCCCTTGACCGCGCATTTGCCATCGATGACCAGAAAAGTCTCCGGCGATTGGTGGTAGTGCATCGGTGTGCCATCACCCGGCTCAAAGTAGAGCATCCAGGAGCGAAAATTCTCAGTACCGAAGAGGTGAGTATTTCTAATATTCTGCTTGCCGGCCTCATCCATTTTTTGCTTTAAGCTGACGAACTCCATGGTTTGCCTCCTCGCAAGTCGTGTTGCGCCTAAACTATTGCAGCCGGGCTTAAGTTGTCAATTGAGCCCGCCCGTATCGGCACCGAAGGGGCTATCGAAGGCAGAACAGGACCTGCAGCGCTACATGCAAGTGATCCTGTCCTCGTCTCGTTCGACCAAAATTGCTAAACGCTATTCAAGCTTGGCCGGGGGCCGAGGAAGCGCATTGGCTCCCCTAATCAGTCTGCCGCTGGATCGCACGGAAGCAGGGAGTAAGCGGCGGTAGGAGCCTATCCGAGTAATCGGCAATCGTTCTATCGACCACTATCGGAGAAATTCGGGCTAGCTCGGTAAACTTCGTCTACCACCGCCGCGGGATCACGACAGCAATTCATCTGGACACACCAACAAAATAATCAGATTCTGACCACCGCCTACTGACCCCGCGATGACCCTCCTCTGGATTGTTCTCCTTTCACGGCAAGCTAATGGTCAGGAGAAAATGGCTTGACAGGAGTTTTGCGCCACGAATAGACTGACTTCAGTCAAGAATGAATGAGAGGAGGAAGACGCAATGAGCGTGATTGACGCCGATGGACATATCATTGAGCCGGAAGGCATGTTCGAGCATCTTCCCGAGGAGTTCCATCTGCGACGTCCGATCCCGGTCCGCTTGCCGCCGGACACGGTCCGGGGTGACTTCAACGGGTGCTGGCTCATCGAGGGAAAAAGCGTTCCTAACATTGGCAGCCGTGGACGTACCACCGCGTCGATTTCGTGGACGGAACGGTCGAAAAAGATCGACGTGTCCCTTGGGTCGCAGACTCTAGAAGACATGGAAGCCCGGCTGTCCGACTTG
>DASQUN010000407.1:0-4719 GCA_035641275.1 Candidatus Udaeobacter sp.
GACTATAATATACCTCGCCTCATGATCTTACCAACATTTCGAGGTGGGCTAACGCCAAGCTCAGCCGTCGCGTCCTTTAGCGATCGATCTGAAGCGCAAAGTTATGCTCTGGGTTCTCTTTCTTCTTTGAAACCTGGTTAAAACTCCATCAGATCTTTAGCGATGAGCACCTGGCCGGAAAAGTGTTTCTTCACCTCCTCGGCCCACGGCGTATAATCGCCGTTACGCTTGTGCGTCAGGTGCGACAGCACCACCGTCTTAACGTTGGCGCTTGCGGCCATTTTCCCGATTTCGTCCAGCGTCATGTGCCCCTGAGTCATCTGGCGCGTGATGCCAGCCTGCTCGGCAGCGGTCATGGCTTGCCAGCGACCGTCGTCGATCATCTCTTGCATCCGACCCTGGCACGAAGAGGTTTCCGAGACGAGCAGATCGGCGCCTTTCGCAAGCTCAGTGACGGCATCGCTAGGGCCAGTATCCCCCGTGAACACAATCACGCGATCAGGTGTTTCAAAACGATAGGAATAGGATTTGTGCTTGCGGGCAGCGGTCCCTTCATGGAAATCAAAATGGCTGTTTTCGACCGCCGTCACCCTCACGTTCGCGTCCTCGTAAACCACGCCAGTGCCGACGTCATGACCGAAGAACACCTGCGCTATCGGTACGCTGCGTCCTCCGTCGGCAATCCTGATCTCAGCACTAATGGTGAAATACTGCACAGCGGCCTTGACCAACTCTAGTGTCCTGGGCGGCCCATAGACATTAATCGGTTTGGTGCGATTTTGATCCCATGCAACCGACAACAGCGTACCAAGACCGGCCGTGTGATCGTCATGATGGTGAGTGACAAAAATAGTTCCGATTTCTCGAACATTGATGCCAGCTTTCGCAAGACGCCGTACGACGCCGTCGCCCGCATCAACAACGTACAGTGCGCCGTTGACAATCAGCAGATTGGACGATTGCGCTCGATGGGCTCTCGGTGGCGGGCCAGCTGACGTCCCAAGCGTGATGAGTCGGGTGCTTGACTTCATTGCGTGGCGCTCTCCTGAGCTATGCTACCGCTGCGCTAGCTAGCTCTATGAAACTCAGACTCGTGAACACCAGTGACGATTGTCTTTTTGCATATTCCCCCTCCTTGTAGCAATGGCGGAATATGCTCGTTCCTTGCTGCCCTCATCACGAGAGTGCTGAGATTGAATTGAACGACGCGTCAGTCAATCTTGCAGCATCGATTCGTTAGGAGAATTCAATCCAATCCTGCGATTGCCGCGTGGTTATTTGATCACCTTATCCGCTCGCGCCAGCATCTTCTGTGGAATTGTGAGGCCGATCTGCTTGGCAGTCTTGAGATTGATCACCAACTCGAATTTCGTGGGCTGCTCGACCGGCAAATCGGCAGGATTGGCGCCTTTGAGAATTTTATCCACGTAGATAGCTACGCGCCGGTAGCTGTCCGCGAGGTCCCTGCCGTAAAACATGAGGCCACCAGCCTCTACAGCTTCTCTGCCGACTATCGACGGTAGCCGGCTCTTTAACGCAAAGCCCACGATTCGTTTTTGGTTAGGACGCATTACCGGGCCCGCGCCGAGCGCGTAGAGTCCATCCGGGCGCTGCTTGTACGGCCACTTGACTGACGGCAATTTTGCCTGAAAAGACATCAACAATATAATTAGGTCAAATCGTCGATTCAGAACTTAGCGAAAGTGATGCAGCCATACAAAGGATATTTCATCGAAGGCACTGCGCTGCTGGTTCACCCGTTCAGCCCTGACTGGTATGTCGGCGGATGCGTTTTGAGGCAAGGACGTGCTAGTTCTATCGTCGAAGGTGGGGCGGAGACGGTCGCATTGTTCAACAAGCTTGCAGGTCCAGGTCCGTTACCGCCGCGGTGAGGTCAAAGTTCAAATGGTTCCAGCCGTTCAAAACGTTCAAATCGATTCAATCAAGGGGTGCGGCTGCCGCTCCGTACGAAATATGCGAGGAGGCCAAGAATGAATGCACGCGAAACCTTGTTGGGGACAATAACGGCGCCGTTGCTTTGCACGTTGATTGGTCTAATTCCACACTTTCCGTATTCTCAGGATAACTTTTACGAGGGGAAAACTATCACACACGTAGCGACGACTGCGCCGGGTGGAACCGGTTACCTCCGTGTAAAAGCGGTGGTCCCGTTTCTGAAGAAACATGTTACAAAAACATAGGAGGTAAGTCATGGCTACTGCAAAGATGACCACGGATCATGGGACCGTTCGAAAGTAGGTTGAGTCGAAGGGGGTGTCCGGCACAAGTCAAACGGAGTGGAAAGAAGGATGATGTCGGAATTTATTCGCATCGACTATCCAGGCTATAGCGGTGGGCAATCCCTTGAGAAGATTTCATGGGATGAATTGTTCGAAAAGTTCGAGGAATCGAAACTTTTTTTTCTCTATCAGGACGAACGGAACAGTCGATTTAGCAAACTGGTAAAGCGCAATACCGTAAACCAGAAAGCCCGCAAGAATGCGCCAAAAAAGTCCCAGCGCTCCCGTTCGCCGGTCAACTCTCAGAAGAAGCGTGGGAAAAGCCGTACGGCCGGAAGGGCTTCGGGTAAACAGCGTGCTCGCGGTTAACGGGCGTGAAACTTTTTGCTAGCCGTTTGGGTGCATGCTGAGTCTCATTGGGAGAACACGTGCTCGATCGACCAGACACCTAGGAGGTTCGTGCAT
The DNA here is from genome assembly GCA_035641275.1 of Candidatus Udaeobacter sp. Classification (GTDB taxonomy): domain Bacteria; phylum Desulfobacterota; class Binatia; order UBA9968; family UBA9968; genus DASQUN01. The sequence goes on from DASQUN010000407.1 coordinate 2,706, forward strand.
CTCTTCACAGGTGAGGGAACATGATCTTGCTGCTTCTCCGCTAGAACGACAAACCGGTTCTTCTCGGTAATCATCTGCAGCAGCGGCATCGTCTTGTCGCGCATATGCGCGACAAAACCCGCTACGCGCTTTGTCGAGAGGCTGGAGCTCATATCCAATAGTCCCGTGTGACAACCGGGTTTACAAGCAGTTTGCCGTACAGCGTTGAAGATTGTGGAGATCTCGTTAGTCTTTAATCATGCGGGGAATCTCTTGGACACTGCTATTTTCGATCGGTGTGGCCGCTCTGCTCGGCTGGTCGGGTCCGCTTAAACGGCCTATTGTCGCGCTGCGCCTCGCTTTAGAAGAGCCGCCTAAGAGTTTGCCGCTGCCCATCGCAGGTGTTCCCACCGCCGCACTTCGCGACACGTGGGGAGCCCCTCGCGGCAATGGACGAACGCACCAAGGCACCGATATTTTCGCGCCCAAGGGAGCGCCAGTAAGGTCCACAACCCGTGGTCTAGTATTTAGAGTTGGGGAAAACAGGCTCGGTGGCAACGTGGTTTGGATCTTTGGTCCCGGCCGCCAGATTCATTACTATGCGCACCTGGACCAATTCGGTGATTTCAAGCCCGGAGATCTGGTCATGCCCGGCGATATTGTCGGTTTTGTCGGCAACACCGGCAATGCCCGCGCCACGCCGACGCACCTGCACTACGGTATCTATACGCCGGGCGAGGGCGCGATTAATCCATTCCCTCTGCTTCAGCGAAAACAGTGAGTTTTGCAGCCGCGCATACCGCTGGTCCAGTACGCAAAGCCAAACGCTGCCGGGAATCCGATCGATCTTTTAATCTCGGCTCGAATTGAAACCGCGATGTCTAACAACCTTCTCAGAGCCTTATTTTGTTTGTTCGTGCTTGGACTCATGAGTAGCATTTCAATCGTCTTGGGCCCGGCGGAGAAGCACGGACCGCCATCATCGCCCGACGCGACGATAAAAGATCAAGAGATTGCAGACGTCGTTGCACGCGTGCATCGGCTGGTAAACGAGTTTCGCGGAGGGCACGGGTTAGCGCCGCTTACACTCGATCCAATCATCAGCGCCGAAGCGAGCGTCCTTGCACCAAAATGGCTTCCAACAAACCAGGCGAATCTCACCAACGCTTGCGGCCTCTTTTCTTTGTGCGGATGCTCCACGTCCGCTTGCGACGGCTGCATTGACGATCTCGAGAACCAAAGCGATAGATTTTCGCTCTGCAACAAGGAGATTTCGCGTGCAAAGATTTCATGCACGCGAATTGGCCACAGATTGGAGGTCAAAGTATGGGAAATCACGTTCAAATCTCGCTTAGGTTTCAACAGAATTTTTTTGTTTGAACCGGATCCCGGAAGGGGAGATTCACTTACATTCGGCGTGACCGCAGCCACAATTTCCGGTGGCGCTTAAGGGACCGGCGGTTGCGCAATGCTCACTGCAATATTGTTGACCGCCTCGCGAAATTGCATGATCGCCAGCCTGGCACTTGCAACCGGCGTGGGCGCATTTTCCATCTGCCATTGTGATTCACCTCCTCTCAATAATTAATTATTTGTTTCAGTAGTCCGCTTGGTCGACAGGTTCATAGTGCAGCAATATATATGCTAGGAGACAGACGGCCGACGTAAGTGTTTCGAAGATCTAATTGTCGTTAGCTCGGAGCGTGACCACGGTGAGTAAAAAATCTCTGGTACTTAATACTCAGTCCTGCTTCACGCCAAAGCGCCTTCCGACATAGGTCCCGATCAGTGAAAGCGTTAAAACAAGCAGCAGTAAAACGACTCCCATCGCGGAAAGCATCGGATACTGTCCATCCTGATACAGGTTATAAATCGTTACCGATATCAGCTTGGTATCGATGCTGCCCAGCAGGATCGGCATCGAAAGCACCTTGAATGTCAAAGACATCGTGTAGGTGAACGCGACGACCAAACCCGGTGCCATCAATGGCAGCACCACGGAGCGGAAGGTGCGGCGCCAAGACGCGCCGCTGAC
>DASQUN010000408.1:0-3167 GCA_035641275.1 Candidatus Udaeobacter sp.
AACGCTCGAGAATACGGGCGACAATCTTTTTATAGCTGTCGATCCAGAAGGTTGTCTGCACGATAACCCCGATGGGCTCGAAACGAGTCAGACGAATCGCATCAACGTCTTCTTCACGCTCGACGATGAAAACTTCTTTACCCTTCTCTCGCGCAATTCCTTGAAGCCTCGGAATCCCATGATGCGTTCGGCTGCTCAAAACTACGAGATGACAGCCCGCCTGTAGGAGTTCTAATTCCGCCTCTTCCTGTTGCGTCACAAAAGGACAGGTTGCATCCGCCAGCAGCGTGAGTCCTTTCTGGCGTGCCTTCTCTCTAACCTCAGGCGGGGCGCCGCGCACGCCGTAAATGAGCTTTTCGCTCGACGCGTCGATAGATTCCATATCGTTAGTGGAGCGAATTCCCTGTTCTCCCAAACCATCTTTCTTGAACGCAACGAAATCGAGATCCGGCCTCAGCGACCAAACCGCCAGATGATCACCGTACCTTGCGACCATTTTCTGATGCACGGCGCCGGCGCGATGAACCCCGACGCACAAACCGCTCGGTGGAATTCCCTTTACATTGCTCAAATCGCCCTTGATGACTTCCATATGGTTAACCTCCGCAAGATCAAGGTCTATCCCTCAATAAGGTAAAGGCAAAAACGCATTCCGCAACAATCTATTTCCCAATCGTAGCGCAGGTGCATAACGATCATCGAAATTGCTGCCACATTGCCAAGACAATCCTGAGCCTTCTCATCTCGACCGCCGACCCTGTCCGAACAGTACCGACATTGAGTCAGGGGTCACCGTCGGTGTTGTATTTATCGTCTCGGCCACGGCGTAGGCCCGTTGCACCGCACCGCGTCGCTGAACCGTTTCGAACCAACGCTTGAGGTTGCGAAAGTCATTTAAATTTTGACCCTGCCTCTCGTGGGGGACAATCCATGGATAGGTGGCCATGTCGGCGATTGAATAAGCGCCGGCGATAAACTCGCGGTCGCCGAGGCGTTCATCGAGGACGCCGTAGAGTCTTTCCGTTTCCTTAACGTAGCGGTTGATTGCGTAAGGAACCTTTTCCGGCGCATAGTTGGCGAAGTGACCGTTCTGCCCGGCCATCGGTCCTAAACCAGCCATTTGCCAGAACAGCCATTGCATGGTTTCGGTGCGGCCGCGTAGATCGGCCGGCAGAAATTTACCGGTCTTCTCAGCCAGATACTGCAAAATGGCGCCAGACTCAAAGACGCTCAGTGGCCCTTTGCCGTCAGCGGGCTCAAGATCGACAAGCGCCGGAATGCGGTTGTTGGGCGAAATCGCGAGAAACTCCTGCTCAAACTGTTCGCCCTTGGAAATATTGACCGGCTTGATGGAATAGGGGAGGCCCGCTTCTTCCAAAAAGATGGTAATCTTGTGGCCGTTCGGTGTGGTCCAGTAATAGAGATCGATCATTTTCTCCCTCCACAAATCGATGTTAGCAACAACCTCAGGCGCCGCAGTGACGCGCGCTGCGAGCAAAACCTCCAAACGCGTCGAGCAGCCGCTCGCGCCACTTGAAAACCGGATCGCCGGTCTCCACCAGAGCCACGGGCGATACCGAACGCGCCCATTGTAAGGTTCCGAACACGATGTAGTCGGCGAAACTGGGCTGCGCTCCGGCGAGATACGACTGGCGCTCGAGGGACGAGCGCATCGGGGACAATGCGCTACGCAGCAACGAGACTCCCTCTTCAGCCACCACTGCATATTGTTCCAACGTTGTGCCGAAGCGGGTTTCCCGCGACTCGCGAAAATAGGCTTTATCCTTGTCGTGCAGACACGCAAAAAGATCCGGCAGAATGATTCTTAATACGATCCGGTTCAGGGTTTGCTCGCACCAGAACTTTACGAACAGGGCCAATCCTTCTCCCGCGGGTCCGCCAAAGAGGCTTGGCCGGTCTGAATAGGCGCTTTCAAGATACCGGGCGATCTCCCAGCTATCAGAGACGGTCGTGCTACCGTCGACGAGTACCGGAACCAGTTTTTGTCCGGAAAAGGCAATGACATCCTTTTCCACGAACCGCCACGGAACTGTTTCGGCTACGAGGCCTTTGTGCTCCAACGCCATCTTGATGCGCCAGCAGTTAGGGCTGAAGCGTAGATCGTCTTCCGCGCCGGCAAGATCATAAAGTTTCATGAGTAACCCTTCTTATATGCCTATGCCGAATTCAGCTCCTGCGGGGCCCTCCATGACCCGGATACAGTTTTTGGCTAACCTTTCGGCCAGGGATGGATTTCCGAGTCCCGTCTCATTTTTTTCGGATTGTATTTTTCCATATGGGTAAACGTCGAAACCTCTCGCCGTGGCTTCGCTTTCGGCCAGCTGCGAGCGTGGCCGATCGGCACCACCCAGAGCAGGCGTAACGATTCCGGCACCTGAAACAATTTTCTTAGCTCCGGCTCCACTTCCTCACGCACGGAGACCCACACCGTCCCAAGATTCATGCTGGCCGCGACAAGCATCATCTGCTGCACAGCATTGGCGATGCTGGCCTGAAAAAGTTTCTCCCGGTCTCTGGGTTGGCGAGTGGTCAGATAGACCTGCCTCGTCCTGTCATCACCGCAGACCAGGACCAAAACAGTGACATCGCCGACATAGTCTTTCTTGAGGCCTTTGTAATTAACTGGTTCCTCGCGTTTTCTCTTTCGCCACTCGTTGTCATAGATTTGTCGGACACGTTTCATTTTATTGCGGTTGCGCGTCACGACGAATTCCCACGGTTGCGTATTCGCTCCCGACGGCGCCCAACGGGCGGCTTCTAGAATTATCTCAAGTTGCTTTTCGCTAACCGGACCGTCCTTGTATACTCTCACGCTTCGCCGCGTTCGGATCATTTGCATCAAGTCATCAGTATTCATGCTTTCCTTTCGCCGGCATGTCGCTTTTTGGCCTTAGCGAAGTGTCTATCAACTCGTAGCTCTCGACTTTTCAACCCTTGCGGAGGCCTGCAAATGAGGCTCACTTGACTAACTACTATTAAAAATATAAGTAGTCAACATGCGTGTCGCCGGTAGGCCTGTTTTACCTTTGCCTCTGTACTTTAAAGTGATGATGGCGATCCAGGAAAATATCCTTTCGGGCACATGGAGTCCTGGTTCTCAGATTCCCGGCGAGATGGAGCTGAGCCAGCGGTTGGGTGTCAGCGTC
>DASQUN010000409.1:0-22849 GCA_035641275.1 Candidatus Udaeobacter sp.
AATTATTCAGTACATGCGTAAGCACAACGGTGTTTGGTTCGCTCGTGGCAGTGAAATCGCGGAACTGACACTCAAGCTCGCGGGGAATGCTTCAAAAAAAGCGGTTCTCAAGGAAGCGGTGGGTTCCTGAGGCGACACGGACTCCGTTGATGTCTTCGCGCCGAAAGCGAAGATAAATAAAAGGCCCGCGGGCAAAAGCGCCGGGCCTTTGTTTTTTGTGAGAAGTTCGGTTCAGCCGACCTCTGCGTGAGCTTTCGAGTTGATGGAGCGTGATCCAGAAACAGCCATTTCCATCGCTCTGTCCGTTCGAGGTTGATCGCAGGATAGAGAGCTGGCTACGGGACAGCAGAGTCAAAAATTCTTGTTGGATCGCAATAGCCATCCATAGATTGCTACATTGGCCACGATGACAAAGATTCCCAACCCGATTTGTATTTCTCTTGTCAGCCGTTCGGGATAAAGTAAAGGCAAGATATAGTGCGCGATAAAGTCGGACCGGTAACCGGCATCTCCTGCTTTGTGTCTGAGCCAGTTCTCCAGCGGCGTCAAAGGACAGATCCACCCGGAAAATTCCACGATCGCGGCCCAAGCAACGGCTGTGAGATGTACCCAAACGAGGCGACGCCATCTGAGGGCGAAGAAACCGCCGAAGACAGCGAATATTATAAACACGACGTGGAGTAGTACGACCCCATCGGCGAGGAATCGATAGAGAGTTTCCCATGTATTCATCCGTCTAAACAACAAACTCGATACGAATGAACGAGTCAAGCGCGGAAGGAAAAAGAACGATGCATCTTTCAGCCACCATGGCGCGGTTTCGGGCTCTGCTAAATCAGGATGTTGTTGAGGAACATGACTATCCGGATGATAGGCCGAGTCCTCGCTGTTGCTGGATGGCCCATCGCGTCGAGTCGGAAAATCCCGATGGCATAGCGATAGGCCAGCGCCTGTGTTTCCAAACGTCGGGCTGGCGGACGAGAAATGATCCAGAGAGGTGATGCGGAGATGATTCGCTTGACCACCTCAGACAGACCCCATAAACTCTATCGCATGTTCTGTAGTCTCGCGCCGCTTGCCCGGCCCGATCCATTGGGAGCCATTGCTCTCGGGGTCGCCATTTTTTTTTCAACGATGAATCCCCATCCTGCGAATGCGCAAGAAAAGAAGAGCAAAGTGACGGGTGGGTCCTCCGTCCGGAGCTCCAGTGCCGCTTCTGAGCTCGCGAGGCTCCGTGCCGATGTCATTGAAAAGATGAAAGAGTCCCGTGCCGGTACAAAAAAGCTTTTGGCTTTGCATGAAGAGCAGGCAAAAAGGCTGACGGCGGAGTTTCAACAGCGCCGTGAGCTCCATAATCAAGGGTTGATTTCCCGCGCGGAGCTCGATCAGTCGGAGCAGGCGCTGATCGCGGCGACCGCTCGAGTCGAAGAAGACAAACGTTGGATTACCGAAACGGACATAGCTATCACCGAGGCCTCTATGCGAGACGTACTTCTCGGGCTGCCCGCCATGGCTCCAGGAGGCTATAGCGAGAGCGGCACGCTCATTCGCTTTAACGGGGCGGCTTCATGGTCGCTATCTGACGCAGGAAAAATCGAGAAATTCTTTTCCCAAACCTTTGGTCACGACCTGCCGATTAGTGCTTTCGGCCAGACACTGACTCATGATCGTCTGAAGTTCGATCATCGCGGCGCCATGGACGTGGCGCTCCACCCCGACAGCAACGAGGGCCGTTCGCTTTTATCCTATCTCCGACAGGCGGGCATCCCTTTCCTTGCCTTTAGAGGTGCTGTGACAGGAGCGGCTACCGGCGCTCACATTCATATTGGAAGACCATCGTTGAAGACCGCGGTTACTGCCGAATCCCCTTCCGAGTGTTGCAAGCGGTAGACCTAGATAGGCACGGCATGCCGTGGCCTTACGGGGCGTAGCGTCCATGACTCAAGTCGTCGTTCCCAGCAAGGCCTCAACTATCATTGTGGTTCGGCACAACTCAACCGACGGTTTTGATGTGCTCCTGACCCGCCGCCCACAGAAAATGCTGTTCCTGGGAGGCTATTTGGTTTTTCCCGGCGGCGTGGTCGAGAAAGAGGACTGTTCCGACAGAATGATCTCTCGTTGCACTGGGCTGTCGCCCTTCGAAGCCCAAACGATCCTCGGCGGCGGGCTGAGCCCTGAGATATCGTTTGGCTATTGGGTAGCTGCCGCCAGAGAGCTGTTCGAGGAGACCGGAATTCATTTCTTCGTCAATGAAAGCGGCGGGCTTTCAGATCCCAAGGTGGAGGATCTAAATGCTCGGCTGAGTAAGAAACGTAAGGCCCTGGCGGACGGGCGGATCGACCTGCCTTATCTGTTGGAATCAGAGCAATCGTTTTGTGACCTGAGCCGTATGATTTATCTCTTTCACCGGATCACGCCAGAGAAAAACCAGATTCGATTCGATACTCGATTCTATCTGGCCGCACTACCGATCAACCAAACGTCTCTCACTTCTTCTGAAGAGGTAGAGGAAAGCTTTTGGATAACGCCTCAGGCCGCGCTGGAACGGGTACAGTCCGGCAATTTTCCCATGCTACCGCCGACTATCATTGCCCTTCAGCAATTGGCTGAGCATCGATCGTGGCCAGATTTATGCAGGGCATTCCGCTTGAGCTGAACATTAGTCCGGCATTTTTCCTAATGCCTGATACGGCGCATAGTCCAATGAGCGATACATGAGCCTGCCGTCAGGGTTAACGCCGGCGGGCCGGTTTTTTCCGCACCCCGTCGTCGCGTCATTTTGACAGCCATTGTCCAGTGTTTGACAAAAGACGAGCAGTGTCCAGCTATAGGCCGACTCAAAGTCAGTGCCACCTTGCAGAAAACCCAAGAGCTATCAAGGCTTGTGGTGCATGCGATCTCGCATCGCTGGTGGTCCTTTTTTTGCACCTCCTCACCAGTGGAGGTAATTGTCAAATAAGCGGCCCGATCCTGTTGTGGGAGACCTGATGCGCTCGAAGTCTTAGTTAATGGTGATATTCCGCTGAAAAGCCACCGCTTAATCAGCATCTTAAGCTGCCCTCGATGACCGGCTTTGAAAATTGATGAGAATTCGCAACTATGCTACGATGAGTCACATCATGATCAACATGATCAACAAGGAAAGAATCCCAATCCTATCCCACCTGGACCTTGCGACGAAGCCGCCAGTCGATTTTTGAAGTTCTCGCTCGGGATTAAAAGATAACATGAATTCACCGATTCCTTGTTCCGTTTCTGCCAGCATCGCTTATTTCTCGATGGACGTAGCTATTGACTCGACCATTCCTACTTATAGCGGCGGATTGGGGATTCTGGCCGGTGACACACTGCGGTCGGCGGCGGATCTGGAAGCGCCGATGGTAGCCGTAACACTGCTGCACCGGAAGGGATATTTCGATCAACGGCTCGATTCTGACGGAAATCAGCTGGAAGCCCCGTCGAAATGGTCGCCGGAAAATCGTCTCGTGCCGTTATTACCGCGAGTGACGATCTCGATAGAAGGCAGAGCGGTGTCTGTCCGGGCCTGGCAGTATCTGTTTCAGGGCATCACAGGCCACGTCGTGCCGATGGTGTTTCTAGATACCAACCTTGACGAGAACGACCCACGGGACCGTGCTCTCACGGATCATCTTTACGGCGGAGATGAGCATTATCGGCTCTGCCAGGAAATGGTTTTAGGCTTTGGCGGCGTTACGATGCTGCGTGCTCTTGGCTACACGAATTTGCGAGTGTTCCATATGAACGAGGGGCATTCGGCTTTGATTACACTGGCTCTCTTGGAGGAGAGGGCGGGGGCACACCCGGCTCATGGATTCTCCGAGATTCAAGTAGAATCGGTCCGACGCCAGTGTGTCTTCACGACTCATACCCCGGTGCCGGCGGGGCATGATCGTTTTCATGCGGAGCTTGTTCGTCAGACTCTCGGTGAAGAACTCTCAGCGAAACTTGTCCAGATGCGGGTCATGGACGGCGAGCTGAACATGACCGAACTGGCTCTTCGACTTTCTGGTTTTGTCAATGCTGTTTCGATGCGCCATGGAGAGGTGTCGCGCGGCATGTTCCCTGGTTATAACATCCAAGCGATTACGAACGGCGTCCATGCCGTAACCTGGGCTTCGGGTCCTTTCGCCGCTCTTTACGATCAGAGAATACCTGAGTGGCGGCGCGATAATTGTTATCTCCGTTACGCCGTCGGAATACCGATGGGCGAGATCCGCGAAGCGCATGTCCAGGCGAAACAAGAATTGCTGCAGCAAGTACGTTGGCTTACGGGAACGCAACTGGACCCAAAAGTCTTTACCTTGGGCTTTGCTCGGCGCGCGACCGGATACAAGCGAGCGGATTTGTTGTTTTCAGACCTCGAACGGCTAAAACGGGTTGCCCGGGAGGTCGGTCCGTTGCAGCTGGTTTATGCCGGCAAAGCACACCCGCGTGATCAGGCGGGCAAGGCGATTATCCGACGGATTTTCGAGGCGGCGGCTGCGCTCTCAAACCACGTCCGGGTTGTTTATCTGGAGAATCACGACATGGCGTTGGGAAAATTACTCTGCGCCGGCGTGGACGTTTGGCTCAACACGCCGCTCCGACCGCAGGAGGCTTCGGGTACAAGCGGGATGAAAGCCGCTCTCAACGGCGTGCCGAGCTTTAGTGTTCTCGACGGCTGGTGGGTCGAGGGGCATAGCGAAGGTGTCACCGGCTGGTCGATCGAGGCTCCCACCGGCATGGAAAATAACTCCGTCGCCGAGGCAACTTCGCTCTACGACAAACTTGAACGTGTGATTCTACCGCTTTTCTATCGCGAGCCGGAGAAATTTGCTCAAGTGATGCGCTCCGCTATTGCTTTCAACGGCTCGTTCTTTAATACACATCGGATGCTGTCCCAATATCTAAGGAACGCTTATGCAACCGACCGTCCGAAGGCGACGGAGCCATTAGCCTAGGCGGCTCCCCTTTCCTGAACCCAGCCCTTCCGCACACGCTCAGGGCTCTGATCGCCTGAGGCGCATCGCTTCTAACTCGATGCTTCACCTGTCCTTGGTCGAGCCGGCCCGCTCGATATGCTTCCTGAATGCCTCGAAGTAGGAATCTCCCCCGACCCTGTAGGTGTCGTTGTGACGGGCCCCAACGATTGCATAAAACGTCTTCGGTTGAGGCGCGGCATCGTACACTTTCTTTCCTTGGCTGAAGGGGACAACCTCGTCGCGGTCACCATGCAGCACCAGCAAAGGGGTTTTGATTCCTCGAATTTTTTCGGCGACATTGTACTGAGTTCTTATCAAAGAACCGATCGGGAGGGACGGAAATATTTCACGGGCCATGTCGCGAATGGAAGCAAAGGGACTTTCGAGGATTACACCCGATAAAGCCTCGGTCCGCGTGGCCATCTCGATAGCGACGGCCGCGCCTAAGGAACGGCCAAACAGCACCAAATTTTTGCTCTCCACGGGCCGGTGTCGCCGCAAATACTCGATGGCTGCCTCGCCGTCCAGGTAGGTTCCTGTCTCGGACACCGTTCCTTCGCTCAGCCCATAACCCCGGTAATCGAAAATAAAAATATTTACTTTGACGTTGTCATGCAGCAGTTTGATATTTTCCAGCCGGTGGCTGACATTGCCGGCGTTACCGTGGAACCAAAGTAAGGTTGTTTGCGCATCACGATAGGGCACGAACCAGCCATGAAGACGAACCTCGTCCGAGGTGACGAAAAATACGTCATCGAAGAGTAGCCCGAAGTCACGCGGCGTCCGATCGATGCGAGCATTCGGGTGAAAGATGAGCCTGTGTTCCATCGGACAGCCCCAGAGAAAAAGAACGCAAACGACCAGCAAACAGCGGTGACGCCAATCCATTCTCGTGCGGATGTGACGAACTGACACTCTCTAGTTAAAGAGAATCGACGGGCCGGTTAGGGGTACGGTCGGGAGTCAATCGGTATTTCATCCTCGTCAGCGCCATCAGTGTTTATGTTCACCCCGCAGTTTCCATTCTAATCCGTCGATGATGCATTGGACACTCGCTTGAAGGATATCGGCAGCAACGCCGACCGTGCCCCAAGTCTCCTTGCCATCCGAGAAGATTGCTAGTACCCGAACCGGCGCCCCCGCCCCATCGTCGTCCTCATCTGATAACGGGCGGCCATGGTGCAGCAACCGCACGTCGAATTCCTCCAACCGGACCTCGGAAAGCTGGGGGTAGTGCTTCTCGAGAATCTTGCGCATGGCGTTATCGACAGCATGAACCGGACCTTGGCCGCTCGCGGCAACGAGTTCTTCTTCGCCAAAGATCTCGATCAAAACCGTGGCTTCGGTGGCGCTCCTGACCAGTTCCGGAGCCTGGAAGTCAACCTGATCATCGATCTTGCAGCGCACCACGCGAAAAGGTTTCAGATAGTCATCGCGCCTGCGAATGGACATGAGCTCAAATGACGCCCAGGCACCATCCAGTCGAAAAAAATCTTCTTTGAGATCTCTTGTCATGGCCTCCTCCTCCGGTCGGGAAAACGGGAGCTTTGAAAGGCGACGTTATTATAGCGTGTGAATGAAAAATGGCTAGAGAGACCTGGCGTTTGTCCAAAGCTCATAGCCGGCACCTTCCCCAGGGACTAAATTCTTTCAAAAGAACCCCAGCTTTGGTATTATTGGTCTCATGGATAAGCGGCCATCGGACGACCAATTACACAAATTCTTTGGCAACATCATTCGCCAAAGCTTTTCGCAGCTAGGCATCGGCGACGCAACCGTCGTGGGTTATGTTACGGACGTGCTCACCGATTTTGCTAAAAGCGACAATCTTTATCGCATGCGCGCGCGAGGCGGCAGGAAAGTCGAGAGCATGGTTGAAATGCTCGCCGGAAATTCCAGCGAGACGACCGACGAATCGCAAATCCTCAGGGAACGCTCACTCCGCAAGTATGTCGGAGATTACGCGCTCTTTATGACCGGGATCTTCCGTAGCCATGTGGAGGGGCGGGGACACCTTCAGTATTATATCAATGAGGGAAGCCGTTCCTATTGGACGGTTTCCGAGCTCGATCTCTCCCTCTACCGTACAGGTTTTATTCTCTTTCAGGAGCTTTCGAAAAAATTTGAATACTATTCTGGAGCTCTCGATTATACGCGCAAGGCCTATTTTGCGGTGGAGCCAGGAGAAGATCCTTTCGCGGGATTTCTGCGCCAAGTCCAGGGCTGGATGAAGGTGAATCTCACGGAAAACTAGCTCGCGATTGACATCGCGGTCCATTTGGGCCCACCGTTGATATTCAGGCCATTCGCCGTGAAATACGTACTCATAACGCTGTTTGCCATTGTCACTTCCGCACTTCTGTTTGCGGGCTTCCTGTTCGCGTACGTCTCTTATTCCGTTCCCCAAGGCAGTCCACCTGCGGCAGAGATTCGCGTGGAGCAGGGCGAAACGTTTGCCGCAGTCGTCCGGAAACTCCGGCAGCAAAAGGTCATTACGAACGAGAGAATCTTCTCGCTCTGGGCTCGGTTGACCGGAGTGGAAAAGAAAATCCACTGGGGTCTGTATCGGTTCGAGGCGCCGCTGCCTCCGCGGGAAGTTCTTAACCGAATGATTATGGGCAAGGGCATTTTCCACACCGTCACGATTCCGGAGGGGTTGACGGTTAAGGAGACCGCCGATTTGCTGGCGAACATGCAGATCGCGGACAGAGAAAGGTTCCTTGCGGAGGCTGGCGATTCCGAGCTGCTTGCTCTACTCGGCCTGCAGGATAAGGGAATCGAGGGCTACCTCTTTCCGAACACCTACCATTTCACTCCCGCGACGCCGGAGAGAGATATCATCATGGCGATGGCGGAACAATTCCGCAGAGTGTTCACTCCGCTGCTGGAGCAAAAAGGCGCTGTCATTCGGCTAACGCCGCATGAAATTATCACCCTTGCATCCATTATCGAGAAAGAGACAGGCGTAGAAGCCGAGCGTCCGGTCGTTTCCGGTGTGTTTTATAATCGATTACAACGTCAGATGCCGCTCCAGAGCGACCCCACGGTAATCTACGGACTCAAACATTTCGACGGCAATTTAACGAAGAAACATCTGCACGATCCAAATCCGTATAATACCTACCGCATAGCGGGTCTTCCGCCGGGTCCGATCTGCAATCCAAGCCTGTCCTCCGTCAAGGCGGCTTTGCAACCTGCTGACGTGCCCTTTCTCTACTTCGTATCGAAAAACGACGGTACCCATCTGTTCTCAGAAACCCTCGAAGCCCATAACCTCGCGGTAAAGTCTTATCAGCCGGTTCGTGATCCCGCCCAGCGTAATTCGCGGCGGCGATAACGCGTTTATAACGATAGGGCCACGTGTTATAGTAGGTGAAATTTATGCAGACCCTGACCGACAGCTATGGCGCCGTGGCGCCGGAAACGCTGGTCCGCCGGTTGGCTGCTCATCTGCGCAGCCATGCGTTGCGGGATGCTCTGCTGCTCTTTTTGCCTCCGCTAATCGTGGTGATTTATGTCGTTATCTATTTTTACCGCGCGATGTGGATCGGTCCGACGCCCTTTTGGTTGATCGCTTTATCGTCAACGGGCCTGGTTTTTGTTGCGGCGCTCCTCCGCTACCGGCCATTGATTCCTTCGGTTGGGTCAGCGGCTCGGATCGTCGATAACCGTTATGGGACCGAGGATCGGTTCCTCACGCTGACGACCCTGGAGCCGTCGGAGAGCGCCGCCGCGTTCGTTTCCCGATTGCGCATTGAGGCGGCTGGATACCAGAGCCGGATCGAACTGAAGCGCGATTTTCCTTATCAGATCAAACGGTCCTTCTACTGGTCGCTTCTCGGTTCAATCGTGGCGGCAGTGGTGTTTTATTGGATGCTGCCGGTGGCGCAGTCGATGCTCCATCCGCTCTCTGCGCATGAGCGGCTTCGTGAATTGGCGGAAAAGATGGCCGAGCAGCCGCCGCTATCGGAGTTGGCCCGCGGGCTACAAGCCCTCGCCAACAAGCTCGAGGATCCGAAGATCATCCAACAAGAAAAACAGTCGGCGGTCGAGGAGATGCAAAAGCAGGTAGAGCAGCAGCAGAAAAAGGAAGAACAGAGGGACAACCAAGATCTCCTCGGACAGGCGTCAAGCGCGCTGCAGAATTTGGAGCAGCAGTCGGACACTGGGCAAAATCAGCAAAAGGAAGACCAAGGCGGCGGTGGGATTCAGAGCAATCTGCCTCAGCAAGGCCAAGGCGAGGGCAAACAAAGTCAGGGCAGTGGCGATGATCAAAAAGGCGATGCGAATGCTCAACCCGACAAAGAAATGAAGCAGGGGAACTTGGCACAGGGCTCTCCTCAGGATCAGAGTAAGGAAAAAAACCAGCAAAAGAACGGCGATGGCAAAGGCAGCCAGCCGGATCCAGACAAGCGTGACAAAAACCAAGGCAAAGAGGCGGCCGGTAAAACCGAAGGTGGCTCCGCTGAGAGCGGCGGCAAGAGCAAGGCTTCTGAAGATATTCCCCGAGGAGCTCCGCCCGCAGAACGCTTTAACCCGGGCGGGCAGGAAGGGAAAGAGGGGATCAAAGGCGCCGGCTATGTGACCGTTCAGTTGCCTGAAGAAATAGCAGCGGACTCGAAAGGCCAAAGCACCGGAACCAGAGAAGGGCGAGACCGCAAGATTGCTCCGAAAGTTCCGGTCAGTAATATTCCGCTCCCCGCGCGAGTACCCGATGCTCCGATGGAAAAGCAACAGATGCCCTTGGAATACCGCGGCATGATTCGCTGACGGAGACAAGCTGATGGAGCCGGAAAATTTCCAGGTTATGTTCAACCGCTTAGAAGCGGAGGTGAGAAAAGTCATCGTGGGTCACGGTGATGTCATCCGGAAAGTATTGATTGCCTTTTTTGCCGGGGGCCATGTCTTGCTGGAGGGGGTGCCTGGCTTGGGTAAAACGCTCCTGGTCAAATCGTTGAGCCAAGCCTTGGGAATGTCCTTTAAACGCATTCAGTTTACGCCCGATTTGATGCCCTCAGACATCGTCGGCACAGAAGTACTAGCGGAAAGTAATGGCCGGCGGGAGTTTCAGTTTAAGAAAGGACCGATCTTCGCCCACGTGGTGCTGGCGGACGAGATCAATCGTGCGACGCCGAAGACCCAATCGGCGGTGCTCGAGGCGATGGAGGAAAAACAAGTCACTGTCTTTGGTGAATCGCACATGCTGGAATCTCCGTTCATGGTTCTAGCAACTCAAAACCCGATTGAACTCGAAGGAACCTATCCCTTGCCTGAAGCGCAACTCGACCGGTTCTTTTTCAAGTTGTTGGTGGCGTCTCCTTCACCCACTGAGCTACGGGAAATCTTGCAGCGGACCACGGGGGCAGAGACCGGGGAGACTTCGAAAATCTTGCCGGAAGACGGCGGAGCGCTGGTCAATGCGATGAAGCAACTGTTGCGTCAGGTACTGATCGCTCCGCCCATTGAAGATTACGTGGTACGGCTTGTACACGCGACTCAGCCCCAACCCGGCAATGGTGGATCAGCCTCGCCGGTGAAACAGTATCTCCGATTCGGCTCCAGCCCGCGCGGCGCTCAATCCGTCATTCTCGGTGCCAAAGGCAATGCTCTGGCCGAAGGCAGGGTCCATGTCAGCTATGAAGACGTTGAAAAGGTCATCTACCCGGCCCTCCGCCATCGGATCATCCTTAACTTTCAGGCGGAAGCAGAAAACGTGAACGCGGATCAGATCCTTGCGGAAGTCATCAAGAAGGTGTCGCGCGACTGAAGCCCATCCGCTCTGCAGGTTTGCGATGGGTTATTCGATTTTGTTCTTAATCGCAGGTATCGACTTGAGATAGTCGGCGATGGCGAGAGCATCCTGCTTGCTCATATCCTTGTAGCCGTGCTCAACGACCTCGGCCATGAGGCCTTGAACATTATCCAAATCCGGTTTGGTTCCGCTCAGCAGTAACTCGGCGATATCTTCCCGTTTCCACTCACCAATGCCTGTCTCCTTATCCGGCGTAATATTCGGCACGGCTTGACCCAAGGGTCCGATCTTTTCGCCCGCGCCGGCCAAATATAGAGAACGGTTCGCAACACCGATGGAATTTCTCGGCGTGTGGCAATCGCCGCAGAGTGACACATGCTCGAGTAAATACCGCCCGCGCTCGATGCCGCTCTTTGGCGCTTGCGCCGGCGAGTTAGAAGAACTGCCAAAAACTTTCAGCCAGAGCGGTACCCCCAGGCTGCGAGTGAACGGGGCCCAGCTCTTCATTTGCGGAGTGGCCTTCTTCACGGGCTTCAGCGTTCTCATGTAGGCGATCAACGCCTTAAGATCTTCCTGCGCCATTCCCGCATAGGCTTCGTAAGGCATGACAGGCAAAATGCGTGAGCCGTCAGCGCGCATCCCCTTCACCATGGCATCATGTATCTGTTGATCCGACCAAGCGCCGAGACCGGTCTCCTGGTCCTGAGTAATATTCGTGCTGTAAACGGTTCCAAATGGAATAGGAAAAGCCCGCCCACCCGCATGCTCCGTTCCTTTGGGCACCGTATGACAAGCGCAACCGCCGGCCAGAGCAAAGATGTACTGGCCCTTGGCTACCAGGGCTGTATCATACGTCTGGGCATTGCCGGCGACCGTGAATGCAAGCCAGGAGCCGAGAAAGAACAGCGAATAAGTGAGATGAATTTGTCGGCCCATGGGCTCTCCTTAACGGGACTTTTGCGTGCGGATCCTTTTGTCGAGGTACTTTAGCGCGTCGTAAAACACCTGATTGGTCGGCGCTTGTTTGCCGGCCCGTTGTAGAAGGTTCACTACGATCCCGTTAAACGCTTCGAATTCAAGAGGTTTGCCGGCTTCCAGGTCCTGCAGCATCGAGGCTTTGAAGTCTCCCAAGGTCTTCGAAAAATTCATCGTCTCATCGAATAGGACAGGAGCGAGATCTATATCTTGGGTTTTTGCCGCACCTCGGACTTCCATCATGCAATCCAGCGCGAGCTTTGTCAGCGAGTCAGACTCAACGATTTCCTTGACCGTGGTACGCGTCAAGCAGCTGATCGCGCAGAAGGGAGCGTTCCAAAGTAACTTGCGCCACTGCACGTGACGAATGTGCCTGCTTGTCTCGCAGGGAATCTGTGCCGAAAAGAGGACCCGCTCAATCGCTTGGGTCGCTCCTTGAACGTCGCCCTCCAGCTCGCCGAATACAATTCGCCCTCCCACCGAGTGTTCAATCGTTCCCGGCTGCCGGAGTTTCGATCCGATATAAACTACGCCGGCCAAGGTTTTCTGCGCGCCCCACAATCGCGCGATTTTGTCGGCATTATCGATGCCGTTTTGCAGCGAAAGAATTAGCGTTTCTTGACCGATCATCGCTGCCAACTCTGGCATGGCCGATTCCGTGTCATAGGATTTCACGCAGAAGAGTATGAGATCCACTGGACCCACGGCCCGTGGATCGTCGGTGAAGAGCGCCTCACGGATGAGAAGATTTTCCACAGGACTTTCAATGATCAGCCCCTGCTGCCGCATCGCGGCGAGGTGGTCGCCGCGGGCGATAAATGCGACGTCATTTGACGCCGCGGCAAGTCTAGCCCCGAAATAGCCGCCAACCGCTCCCGCGCCCAATACAGCAACGCGCATGATTGATCTCCCGCCGCTTCGAAACTGTATGTGTGGGACAGCCGGATGTCAATTCTTTGACGGCTGTTCAAAAACCATCTAATGTCCTGGAATTAAAGTTCGTTAAATAAGTCATTCGCCCCTTGCCGTCCAGACGTGTCTGGATTCCGGCTCGCGCTAGCATCGCCAGCCTGGCCGGAGTGACGTATGAATTCTTTCACGGATTTCGGGAACACCACGCTGGTTCGTTGCATTCCACCGCACAGATTCAATTGCGGCTTTCGTGCCGATTTCAGCTTTGGTCATTGATATGGTATGAAACACAGTCATGGAAAGGATCGATCCGCAGCAGGATCACGAGAAACTCAAACGGTTTGGCCTCGGGGAGCGGATCATATTCAAGGGCAAGCCGTACATCGTTCAGTGTCGAACCACTCTTGCCTCCGGCGAAGCAGCCATGGTGCTGCAAGGTGAAAGAGAGCAGTTTGTCATCGGTGCGGCTCAGTTTCTCGCCGGCATCGATGCCGCCCGCTGAGGCCGATTAACAATTCGGGAGAGAGGAATGGCAAAAATCCGCCTCACGTTATCCTGTTGGGAGTATGATCGCACCCGTGCCCTCCAAGAAGGGAAGGTCCAAGTTGAGGGTGTGGATCTGACTTACTTACCGCTCCACGTCGAGGAGACATTTTGGCGCATGCTTCGATATCAGGAGTTCGATGCCGCCGAGTGTTCCATGAGCTCCTACCTTATGGCGCGTGAGCGAGGCTATCCTCGCTTGATCGCCATACCCGTGTTCCCCTCGAGATTCTTTCGCCACTCTTTCATCTTCGTCAATACCGAGTCAGGGATTGAAGCGCCAAAGGATCTTGTGGGCAAAAGACTTGGGGTGCCGGAATACCAAATCACGGCGGCTGTTTGGGTTCGGGGTATTTTGCAACATGAGTACGGGGTCGCACCAGAAAAAATGAAATGGTTTACCGGCGGCGCTGAAGACCCAGGCCGCGAGGAAAAACTCAGACCCGATTTGCCAAAAGACATTGACATTCGATGGATTGGACCGGCTCGGACCCTATCATCGATGCTGGAGCAGGGAGAGCTCGATGCGTTGATTTGTGCTCACATCCCCTCTCCGTTTGTACGCCGTTCGCCAAAGGTCAAGAGGCTGTTTTCGAATTTCCGCGAAGTGGAAAAGGATTACTACCGGCGGACAAAGATCTTTCCCATCATGCATACCATTGTGCTCCGCGAGGAGGTGTATGAGAACTATCCATGGGTGGCTCAAAGCCTATGCAAGGCCTTTGCCGAATCCAAGAGACTGTGCGAAGAGACACTGTACAAATATTCTGCTCTTAAATACATGCTTGCGTGGTCTTTTGCAGACGTAGAGGAGGAAAGAGAGCTCTTCGGAGATCAATTCTGGCCCTACGGGCTAGATGCAAATCGCCATGTTTTGAATACCCTTATTCAATATTCTCTCGAACAAGGATTGACCAAGAAACCGATGGAATTGACATCGCTCTTCGCTCCCAACACGTTGGAGGAGTTCAAGGTCTAGACGCTATTAGGGGATGGAAAAGATGATTCCAATGAATCGAGAGGAAATGAGAACGTAGACTACTATGGCAGACGAGAAAGACCAAGCATTTGAAGAAACCAAATGGTGGATCGACCGCGGCCCAGTTAAGGAACGTGAAAAACCGGTTGCTCCGGTCAAGGGCATTATCGAAAAGTGGGCGTACGAATTACTTAGGAACTACAACCAGGATCAGGCGATGCGAAACCTGGTTGATATCAATCCCCGGATCCTTAAGGAGCTGTCAGTAGCTCCGGGCGAATGGGGCTATTTTTCTCTGGAAGTGGGAACCTATCCACCAGACAAATTGGCAAAGATCAAAAGCGGACTTCCGCTTCCTGCCGGCACGCGCGGCATAGTGATTGATGCCGGCTATTCCGTAAGAATCGTTATTACGTCGGAACCCGTTGGCGAGCGCTACATCGATATCAATTTTACCGACGCGCCGTCGCTCGATTACTGGATCAATGGGCAGTTAGTTGAGGAGCGAGTTTTCTCCAATATGGGGGAAGCGCTGAATCGGATTCGACCTGATCTGGCCGCCTATTTGAGCCTACCGGATCTAACCTAGTGGCACCCGCAGGTTTGCGGTGTGCATGCGCAACCACCCGCGCTGGGTATGCCTTTTTCCGTACGGGAACCGGGTGAGCTGAAAACTGAAAGCCGTTTTTCCACTACTCGGCTTTCGCACTTAGGGCAACTCACCTTGTCGTCTGTGGAGAGGATAATCTGTTCGAAGCTATGATGACAACGGCGGCAGCTGTATTCATAAATAGGCATAGGTCCTCACTAGCGCTCGGATTTCAAAAACCTCAGATCATCATTTGAAATCGCGGACTGCAGTCGCCCGGTTAGGCGCTCTTGGCCCTGATTTTCTTCTGCCTCGCGGCCTCACGCAGCGGATTCTCCCGAGGTATGGGCTCTAGTGAGGTTATCTCCAGACCGTAACCGCGAAGCCCGACCAGATGCTTCTTGTTGTTGCTCAGCAACCGCATCTTACGCACGCCCAAATCGCGCAAGATCTGCGCACCGATTCCGTACTCCTTGAAGTCGGCCCGATACGCGAACGAGGCATTCATTCCCTTTTGTTGCTTTCCTTCAACCCTCGGATACGTCACCATCGAAGGGCGCAGGCCCTTGCGTTCAGGTTGCAGATAAAGAATCACGCCCTTGCCTTCCTTCGCAATAATCTCCATAGAGCGCTGGATGACCGCACCCGTATTGAGCAGCTCGAAGCCAAAAACGTCTCCGGGCACATACTTGGTATGAACTCGAACCAAGGTTTCTTCCTTGGGCGAAATTTCCCCCTTGATCAGAGCGAGATGTTCGCTCTGATCGACATGGGTATTATAGACGACAGCTTGGAATTGTCCGCCCACCCGGGTGGGCAACGGTGCGGTCGCTGCCCGGTAAACCAAAAAGTCGTAACTCAGTCGGTATTGAATGAGATCCGCAATGGTAACGACCTTGAGCTTGTGTGTTTTCGCGAATTTCATGAGATCCGGCTGGCGCGCCATGGTGCCGTCGTCTTTCATGATCTCGCAAATGACCCCTGCCGGTTTGAGGCCGGCAAGCCGGGCTAGATCCACCGAACCCTCGGTTTGTCCCGCTCGGACCAAGACGCCGCCGTTTCTGGCTCGCAGCGGAAAGATATGGCCGGGTGTAACGAGATCTTGCGGTTTGGCGTCATCGGCAATCGCGTCGAGAATCGTCTTCGCCCGATCGGCGGCGGATATGCCGGTCGTGATTCCAAAGGTAGCGTCGATCGACACCGTAAAGGCAGTGCCAAAGGGTGAGGTGTTCTCGGAAACCATCATCGAGATGCCTAAATGTTTGACCCTTTCTTCGGTCAAAGGCAGGCAAATCAAGCCGCGCCCGTGGGTCGCCATGAAATTGATCGCTTCGGGCGTAACCTTCTCCGCCGCCATGCAGAGGTCGCCCTCATTTTCCCGGTCTTTGTCATCCATCAAAATGACCATCCGCCCGCGACGGATCTCATTAATGGCTTCTTCTATGGTTGCCAGTGGCATGGGGCTTTAATCTACCATCTGGCGTCCTAAGGTCAACTCCAGCTGTCAAACCGCAAACTGGATACGTTGACGCAATTGGAACGTCACCTTCGCATTCAACATGTTCTTGCCAACCCTCGCCGTGTCCAGCGATCCGAACCGTCTATCCCGTCCCAAGTTAAGGCGCCGAAAGTTTCCTTTCAGATACTCGAGTCCGTCCTTCTCATCTGACTGCTTGCTCATTTCGCTTGTTCCTCGGCCGAAACGGCCGCACTTTTTCCCTGCGGACCTTGCTTTCGGACCGAGGTGTCGTGGCACTCGTCGAAATTCGAACTTTTGGAACAAAACCAAGGTTCCACACGTCAAAACAGGAGTGCCGAATTGATAGTCGCTTTTTGGAGTCATACGGAGGTTTCCATGTTTGGGCAAACAAGACCTAGAGGTTATTCTTTCAATAGTCCGGGAACTTCGCCTTTCTTAAGCACCGACGGAGAAGCAGCTTATGTCAAACTGGAGGCGCTGTTTCAGCCGGACATCCTAACATCATTCCAGCATCAAGCCACTCACCGAAGGCGGTTTCATTTGGAGCCTGAGAGACTGCTCATGCTCGCTATTCTGGAAGACGCGGTTGTCTGCCTTCAGGACAACCTCGGGGCGACCTGCAAACGAAAAAAGGCCCTTTACCGTGATGCAGAAGAATGGATTCTCGATAGAGGCAAGTCCTATCTTTTCTCGTTCGAAAACGTCTGCGAAGCGCTGAATTTCGATCCAGCTTATCTGCGTCAAGGGCTGATGCGGTGGAAGGAGTCGCAGCTGGCAAAAACCGGGAAAGATCAAGTCCGTAAGCAGTTAGCAAGTTAGCCATCGCTTAAGTCACGAACGTCTCCGGACGAGAAGATTTCGGAGTCTTTTCTTGTGGAGGAAATCGCATGGTACGCAGATGCACTCAAGGCAAAAACGCCGGTCCCTTCATAGTTTCAATAGTTGGTTTACTTTCTTTGCTCGTGGGCGTCGGGATAGGGAACGGGATTGAGTACTTTTATTCAGTTTCATCCACCGCCCATGCAGCGAGCACTTCGGCCACGACGACACAAGACCTACCCGACTTCGTAAGCTTGGTAAAGAAAGTAGGCCCCGTCGTAGTCAACGTTTCTACAACCCAGATGCGTACGTCAGCCGAGGCTTTTCCCGCACCCTTTGGGAGCGAGGACCCATTCAATCAATTCTCGCAGAGGTTTTTCGGCGGACGGATCCCGCGTGGTCCTCAACGGCAAAGAGGTCTTGGATCGGGATTCATCATTGACCGTGACGGCACCATTCTCACCAACTATCATGTCGTCGATGGCGCAGAGAAAATCGTCGTTACGCTCTCGGACGGAAGGAGTTTTGACGGAAAGGTCTTAGGGAGAGATCAAAAAACTGACATTGCCATAGTGAAAATCAACGCAGCACAAGATCTGCCGGTCGCCCCTCTGGGCGACTCTGATCAGCTGGAAGTCGGCGAGTGGGTCATGGCCATCGGCAATCCGTTCGGCCTCGATCACACGGTCACGACCGGGATCGTGAGCGCGAAAGGTCGTCAGATCGGTGCGGGACCGTATGATAACTTTATTCAGACCGACGCTTCGATCAACCCGGGAAACTCCGGCGGGCCGCTCCTCAATATGCGCGGCGAGGTAGTCGGTATCAATACCGCCATTTTTAGCCGATCGGGCGGCAATATCGGGATCGGCTTTGCCATTCCGACAAACTTGGTCAAAGGAGTACTGCCACAGCTCAAAGACAAAGGTAAGGTGGTTCGCGGCTATCTAGGTGCCGTTATTCAAAGGGTCACGCCCGAGCTCGCGGAGACGCTGGGTTTGAAATCGCCGCAGGGCGCCTTAGTAGTGGAGACTGCGAAAAATGGCCCAGCTGAACGTGCCGGTGTTCGTCCTGGCGACGTCATCGTGGAATTCAATGGCACGAAGATCAAGGATTCCGGAGACTTGCCGCTTCAAGTCGCGGCCGTGGCGCCGGGAAAAGCCGTCCAGATCAAAATCCTGCGCGACTCAAAAGAGATGACCCTTCCGCTTACCGTGGGTGAAATGAAAGAAAACAAGGTGATTGCTTCGTCGGAAGAGGGTGATCTTGGTTTGGCCGTTCAACCTGTGACCCCAGAGATCGCTGAGAATCTTGGCCTGGATCAAGCCCAGGGAGTGGTCATCGCTTCCGTCAAACCGGGCAGCCCGGCCGATGAAGCGGGACTGCAGAAAGGAGACGTGATCACCGAGATCAATCGCCGTGCGGTGCGCAGTCTTGGCGATTATCGCCGCGAAGCGGGAAAGACCGACAAAGGCAAATCATTGCTGCTTTTGGTTCGGCGTGGCCAGGGCAGTCTGTTTTTGGCATTGAAGCGCTAGAAGAAAAGAAGGAACGGTCTTTGACTCGGCTTGCCGAGGCACTTTCGGTGTGTTTCGAGACTTGAGCGCTCTCCAGATGATGATGGCGAGCGCGGCGATATGGTTTGGGCTTGATACCGACCGAACCCATAGCCAAGATGGTTCCAATCACCGCTCCAAGCCTAGCGCTGAAGGGACGATGATGAAGCGTAGTTTCCCCAGCCGGGCGAAGTAAGCCGCAACAATGAAGGGGAACATGCATGTTCCCTAGAATCTCTAGCCGAAGATCCCCAGTATTCATTAGGTCTTGAGTCGTGTCCAACATGAATCCTCGGCCAACGAGCTGCCGCGTCAGGTCAGCCACGAGATTTTATCCGCGCTAGCAAAGGTCAAGTACGGAGCAGGAAGTTTCCGAGTTTTCTAGCTTCGCGATTCCTGCTAGATTAAACCTTTGAGTTCATCCTTCTGCCGAGAGAATTAGCATGAAAGTTGGTTTGATCGGCCATCGCGGCGCGGGAAAAACAACACTATTCAACATGCTTACCGGCCTGCGGGCGCAAGTCGGCGGTTATGGAGGCAAAGAAGAAGTTCATTTGGGCGTCATCAAAGTTCCCGATTTCCGGGTCGACAAACTCGCGCAGATTTACAAACCCAAGAAGACCACCTACGCCGAGATCCGATTTACCGATTTTCCGCCCACTGAGGGAGAAGCAGAACTCAAGTCGAATAACGCTCTCATCACGCAGATGCGTGAGGTTGACGCCATCGCTCTCGTCCTACGCGAATTTGGCCCGGAGGCCGATCCGCTGAGAGACCTAAAGGATCTGCTCACGGACATGATTCTCGCCGACCTCACGATCGTCGAGAATCGTCGCGCCCGCTTAAAAAAGGAAAAGGCGCGACCCTTAGAAGAACCCGTTCTTGAGCGTTGTGCTAAGGCTTTGGAGAATGAGAACAGTCTGAGAAACCTGCCTTTCACCGCGGATGAGGAAAATCTTCTCTCTGGGTTTGGGTTTCTTAGCCGCAAGCCGGTCTTGGTTCTTTTCAATCAAGGCGACGACAAAGCGGGCCAGCCCTTGATGTCGGCTTACCAGGACGAATTGAAGCGGCATGGTTTGGCAGGCTTGGGTTTGGCCGGCAAGGTTGAGATGGAAGTCGCACAGCTTGAGGAGGGAGATCGTGAAGCATTTCTAAAGGAGATCGGCATCCAAGAGCCGGCGCGGGACAGATTCATCCGCGCCTCCTACCGCCTGTTGAATCTTATTAGCTTTCTCACGACCGGCGAAGACGAGGTCCGCGCGTGGACCATCACGCAAGGAACTAGCGCAAGAAAAGCAGCCGGAAAGATCCACAGCGACATCGAGCGCGGCTTCATCCGTGCCGAAGTCATCGCCTATGACGACTTCGTCGTTCTTGGCAGTGAAGCGAAGTGCAAGGAAGCGGGAAAGCTTCGCCTCGAGGGGAAGGACTACGTCGTTCAGGACGGCGACATTATCCACTTTCGTTTCGCGGTTTGATCCATCGCGCTCATTCGTCTGCGCTCCGGTCCACGCCCAATACGACGGGGGCGCTATTTGAGCAGCGGAGCAAAATGAACTAATATCCGGCGCGGCTAACCGACAGGGGGATTACTTCATGAATACTTCTATCGGGCGCAAACTCACTCCGCGCGTAAGGCGGCCCTCGGTGTGGTTGTGGCTCTAAAGCTAAAGCGTCCATTTCCAAAGCCATGAGGGTCAAAGACGAAGAGGCGCTGCAGGTTTCTTACAATGTCTACGCCAAGGACATTGTCGACCGCTACATGGCCGTTCCTGGAGCCGCAGTCGCCGAATCCGTCGATTTGGTTCGCGCCTCGGGAGTTCAGGTAAAGCGAAAGCCGGAAGATATGTACGATAATTCCTTTGTGAAGAACTTGGAGAAAAGTGGTTTCCTGAAAGAGATCTGGGGAAGCGAGCCGCCGAGGTCGGCACGCTAGGTCGGCATCGCTGGCTCGATAGCGTGGGTACCGGACAGAGAAGGGACTAAGATGAAAACTCTCATTCAAGGAGGTTACGTCGTCGGCTTTGACGATAAGGAACATGAGATTATTAAGGATGGAATCGTCGTGTTCGACGGCAATCGGATCGAGTTTGTCGGCAAGGAATACGCCCAGCCAGTCGACAAAAGTATTGATGCGCGGGGCTGTCTTGTCTCTCCTGGCTTCATCGATACTCACTTTCACTCCGGTATCAACGCCAGCGACTATATTTTGAATGATTCGACGAAAACCGATTTCTTTGCTGGCAATTACCTGGCGCACGGCGGACCGACGCGCGAAGGAGCGAAGCATGCTCACTTGAAGGATGTCGATATTGGTCAGCGCTTTTCCCTGATCCACCTATTAAAGAGCGGCGTGACAACGACGTTTGAGATCGGCGGCCCGGGCGCAGAGCCGCAGCCCTATGTCGATATGTTAAATGAGGTCGGCATTCGCTGTTTTACCGGGCCGAGCTATAAAAACGTCAGCTTCTTCCACGATCGCGAAGGCCGGTTGGAATACGATTGGGATGACGCTCGGGGAAGCGAAGGCTTAAAGAAGGCTGTTGAGTTCGCGAAGAAATATAACGGGGCGTGCGACGGGCGCATTAATACTATGCTGTTTCCCGGCCATGTGGACTCTTGCACGCCGGCTCTTCTAAAAGAAACCCGCACGGCCGCCAAGGCGATAGGCGTGCGCGTGCAGATTCACGCGACCATCAATCTGTTCGAATTTCACACCGTGATGCAGCGCGAGCGCTGTACGCCGATCGAACTGCTTCACAGGATCGGCTTTCTCGATCCGGAAGTCTCGCTATCCCATTGCATTTTCATCAGCGGCCATAGCTGGCTTGCCTATCCGCATGGAGACGACCTCAAAATCATCGCCGATTCAGGCGCCGCGGTTGCCTACAGTCCGCTTAAATACTTGAAGCTCGGCATTACCATGGAATCGTTCGATCGTTACCGCAGAGCGGGCATAACCATGGGAATCGGCACCGATACCTTTCCCAAGGACATGATCTCGGATATGCGCTACGCCGCGCTCGCGTCCCGCGTCGCTGACCGAAGCTTCATGTCCGGTCATCCGCGCGACGTGTTCAACGCGGCGACATTAGGTGGCGCGAAAATGCTAGGGCGAGATGATCTGGGAAGACTACAAAAAGGCGCGAAAGCGGATATCACCATCGTCAATCTTAGAGATATGGCCTTCGGAGCGGTCCGAGATCCCATTAGATCATTGATGGAAACGGCCGTGAGTCGGGACGTAAGAACCGTGATCGTGGACGGTGAGACGCTGGTCGACAACGGCAAATACTTACGTCTGGACGAAGAAGAATTCCTGGAAAAGGTTCAAGCCAAAGGGGAACAGGTTTGGAACAGCGTCCCCAAATGGCACTGGACGGGTAAGGAAATCGACGAGGTGGTGCCCCCGTCGTTCAGGATGAGGTGATTTTTTTTGTCCTCGGAAAACCTCACATAGGCTATTTAGCAAGAACCGTCCAGATTCACTATTTTCTCAGCCGTGCAAACTGCCGGGGCGAGTTGAAGGGCGCTTCGCCATTGAACTGACTCCTGGCGACGCAGTGTTTGTTAATAAATACTTCATCGTTTCTTCACATTTAATCAGACTTGCATTGATCCGCAGCGAGTCTACGACGTAGCTGGGCAAGTTAACCGAGGAGAGCGTTGGTAGAACGGATCGGTGTCTTGAACGAGCCTCAATCGACGTATATTCTTGAAGCCGTGAACGACCAAACCATTGAGCGCCAAGAGATGGATCTCCTACATAGCCAGTACCAAGCTCTTCTCGAGATATCGGAAGCGATCGCTTCGCACCGGGACCTGGACCAGCTTTTTCACGATCTGGCTCCACGCCTGCACCGTGTGGTGCAGTTCGATTTTGCCAATCTCATTCTATACGAGCCGGCACATAAGATGATGAAGTCCCATGTTTTGGAAACGCCCGATCCTGCTTACAGTTGTCCTCCTGGCGCGTGTCCTATGGAGACGCCGGGGGACTGGGTCCGTCAGACGCAGGAACCTTGGGTGGCCTCTAATCTTAGCATTGACACGCGGTTCCCGGATGTGGCGGGATGGCTTTGCGATCGTGGGGTCCTGTCACTCTGCGTCGTTCCGGTTACGACCGCGTTAAGAAAACTAGGGGCGTTGGCTTTTGGCAGCAGGGTGGAAGCCGCTTACTCAGAGATCGACGTGATCTTCTTGCGACAGGTGGCTCGGCAGGTGGCAGTGGCGGTGGACAACGCGCTCAATTTCGAGCAAGC